>NZ_JBGTHY010000069.1:0-2323 GCF_041745955.1 Pricia sp. | reverse complement strand
AGCCATTAATGATAGTAGTATTTGCCAAGTTCGCCCATCCACCGGTAACAAAATTTGATCCACTTGAGATTTCGGAGTTCCTTTTTTCATCGAAAATTTCATTACCGACCACCAGATCAAGTAAAAAATCTTTACTCAATTCTTTATTGTAGGACAAGAATAAATTTGAATTGAGCTGAGTTGCTTTTTGGTTTTGAATGGATATGCTTCCTCCGCTAGGAGGGTTTGTCCGTCCGGCCTGACCCGTTCCAAGCTCCCTAAAATCCTCGGTCCGTGACGTAAAATTGTCGACCCCGAAACGATAGTTCAACGAGAGGTCGTCGGTTATCTTATAGTCGAACAATATATTCCCAAGGGTTCTGGGCCTTTCGGTGTTTCTGTAGTTATTATTGACTATCCAATACGGGTTGTTTTGAGTGCTTCTAAAATATTGTTGAAGATAAGGATCGTTTTCATCGGCAAATGCGGTTCCAGCTAAATTATAGGATGGCGGAACATCGGTCAAGCTTCGGAAATAGTTATTGTTTCCGACCAGATCGGGATAGTCGTTATAATTCAAGTCCGAATAATTGAATGAAATTGTAGTGCTGAACTTTTTGCTTACGTTCAATTTTCCGTTAAAATTTAGGTTCGTTCTGCGCAGATCGGTACCGGGAATGATCCCATCTTGCGAATTATGGCCTATCCCTAGAGAATAGCTGCCGATCGTTCCCGCGTTGGATATCGATAAATTGGTATTGGAAGTGCTTCCCGACTTGTAGAACGCTTTATCGTTGTCGTAAGACCTTGCGACCTCCTGTTCTCCGAGATTGTTTGTATAAGTCCCTATTTCACTTATTCTAGGTCCCCATGAAAATGGTCCGTTGACATTTAGTTCTCCATTTGCACCTTGGGCAAACGTAGTCTGTAATTCGGGCAAATACGCAACATCGTCGATACTATAAAAAGTTTCCAAACTGATAGTGGGCTTGCCATCTATGGATTTTCCGCTTTTGGTCGTAATCAATACAACACCATTGGATGCCCTGAGACCATACAACGCCGATGCTGCCGGTCCCTTTAGAACGTTGATCGATTCGATGTTGTTTGGATTGATATCTTGGATGTTCCCGGATATCGGGGCACCGTCCACTACGAATAAAGGTTGATTGTTTCCCGTTAGCGATCTGCTGCCCCGAATTTTTATTGAGGGAGATCTGCCCGGCATACCGCTACTAAGATTGACCGATACGCCGGCAACCTTACCTTGCAGTCCGTTGAGTACGTTGGGGTTTCCAACTTGGGCCAAATCGTCGCCGCCCACTTCTTGCGTGGCATATACTACGGCCTTTTTGGATTTTCGAATACCAAAAGAAGTAACGACCACTTCATCGAGCCCCTCGGCACTTTCCTCTAATGTCACATTTATTGAGGATTGCCCACTTACAGCGATTTCTTTAGTTGCAAAACCGATATAGGAAATTATCAATGTAGCATTTTCATCTGAAATTTCAATTGAAAAGTTTCCGTCGAAATCCGCAGTTACTCCATTGGTGGTGCCTTTTTCAATGATATTTGCTCCTGATAGTGGATTTCCGTTTTCATCAGTGACCGCACCCTTTATTTCCCTTTCCTGAAATTCATTGGAAGCAATTTTCTTCTGTGTCAAGACAATCTGATTCTCGTTTATTCTGAAATTAAAATTGGCCTTCACCGCCAACTTGTTCAAAACTTCCCTTACGTTTTCTCCATCTACGTTCAAGGAAATTTTTTTCTCAACATAAATTTACTTGACATTTTAAAAGAATCGATAGTAAGTTTGAGACTTGATTTAATTTAGTATGCGTTTTAACGGAACATTGTCATAGTCAAATTCTATTTTCTTTTGTGACATGACCGAATTTGCCGATAACTGGAACAGCATGAGGGAAGCCATAAAAAAACAGAACTTCATTTTAGAATTCAATTTTTTGACACGCTCTTTTTTAAGAACGTCGTCCTCCTTATTTTTTTTCATAATTTTGGGTGTCTTTGATCGTTAGTAATAGTTATTATTAATGGTCAATTGGAAAAGGGGAGGGCTCCAACCTTCCCTTTCTTTTTTATTTCGTTATAGTGATTACATTTTGGTTTATTTCATAGCTGAAAGGCGTGCTCAAGGAGATTGTTTTAAGAACGGATTCAATATCCTCGTTTACAAATTCTCCCTTATAGATTTCATCGTTCAAGCTTACGGCCCTGTTCACGAATTTTACGGAGTATCTTCGTTCGAGCCTGACCAGTATTTCAGAAAATTTTAGGTTATCGATGACCAAACGGTCCTGCATCCAAGCCGTATAAATAT
>NZ_JBGTHY010000068.1:0-6977 GCF_041745955.1 Pricia sp. | reverse complement strand
AACAGTAAAGGTATCATCGGGGTAAGTCTCGATATAAGCATTTTGGGTTATGAGTCCGGCGCGACGCCCGAAATCGATTCCTCTGAATTTCTAACGACCGCCGATTTTATGACCCATTTTCCCTATACTGGTCTACAGTCCCTTGAGTATGCCGATGCCGAAGAAATACGATCGGAAGAGGCTTGGCTGAAACCGGTCAAAAAAGAAATGCATCCGTTAAGCTTTTGTTTCAATATCGTTCACCTGCTTGCGGTTATCGGCCTAAAGGCAACCCCTAAAATGTCGCCCGAAAAATACATTTGCGTCGGTAGCGATTTTGACGGGTTTATTGAGCCCCTTAAAATTTGTAGCGACAGTCGGCACATGAAAGATCTTGAATCCAATTTGTTGAAATGGCTGCCGGTAGCCGCCAAAAAGTACCAAAAGGAAAATGGCGGTACGGCCGACCTGTTCGAGTTTGCCAAGAAAAAGGAAGCATTAAAAAAGGTCGTGAAGGCCATCTTGTACGAGAATGGTCGGGAATTTATAGCCAATGAATTTGTTTCCGAAAGGGCAAAAGAAAAAAAACGTGAACTTGCAAAGTAGAAATAACCGAATATGAAAGAAAACGCTACCGTCATCCCAACAAATACCGTGAACGGAGAACGGAATACTAAGGATAGTTTTGACCGAATTCCGTACCTAATAGCTAGTGTAGTACTGGTCGCCTACGGCTTTTTTCTTTATTTTTTAATAGGAAAGACGGACGCCAAAGAATTGGATTGGAGTAGGCTCATTTATTTATTTTCCGGTGTCGAAGCGATAGTTTTTGCCGCCGCGGGATTTTTGTTCGGGAGAGAGGTAAACAGAAAGCGGGCCGAGAATGCGGAAGAGGAAAAAAAGCAGGTCCAAAAAGAAAAGAAACAGGTCGAACTAGAAGTAAAACAGTCCGAAAACCAAAAAGAGGAAATTAAGGAGCAGATGGTCAAAGAACGGAATAATGCCCTTATTCTAGGGGCAATGGCTATTCAAACCGAAAAAACTACCCCGGGTGCTTCGGACCGAAGTTCGGCCTTGGAAGGAATGACAGCAACACTAAGTCCCATAGCGGGCATAGCCGAAAAGGCAAGAAGCATGTATCCGGAATTGAAGGACTAGGTTCAAGTCAGGCCAAAATTGTCGCATAATCCAACGCGTCTTTTCCGACAACCTCCCAAAGCTTCGGGATAAAAAACCTTTCTCGCCGGTAGGTAATTAGGCAGCTATACTTCGCCTAAGTACGTCATTTCAGCGTTGACTTGACGCCAGTCCAAATCCAACTATTAGGTAATCCCCATGGCGTGGAATGGCGTCACAAAATGAATAGGGGTTCCGTTGATCTCTAGCAAATCTCCTCGCCAGGCCATCTCGTAAAGTTCTTTTAAATCCCTTTTATCTTCATTCGTGAGTACACTTTTACTGCCATAGTTCATGATAGAAAAGGGCTTATGGTCTCCAAAGATTTCAGCGGGCCATGCTTTTTCACTGATTTTGGCAAAAAAGTGCCTTAGTCCGAAAACATGGCCTAGTTCATGCATCATGGTATCCACTTGTTCTTCCCTACTTTGCTCGAGCATCTTTGGGTAGATAACCAATTGGTGCCTGCCGCTATCGGGAAAAAAAGCACTTGCCAACACACATCCGTGGGCATTGCAGTTGTCGGATTGGCGCAGGTCGATCTGAAAATCCGAGTTGTCCGAATTCTCGCTGAACCGTATGGGAACCGCATCTCCCCAATGGAGCAATGCTTCTCCCATCAATCCTCGAATATAGGTTTTGACCCCTTCGGGGTTTTGAAAATAAGACACTGAAAGCTCGTCAAATGTCCAACGTAGGACTTGGTTTTTTGCCCACAAAGGAATAAAGCCTTCACTGGCATCCACTAGAATTTCCAAAGGAGACCTGTTCCCGGGTGTAGCATGTCCCGATGCATCGGTCGCGCAAATGAACGAATCACCATAATGGTGTACCCCCGAAGCCTTGCCCTTGAGCAGTTCATTTTTGTCTTTTAATGCGAATACTTCTTTAGTCTTAGCATCCGCTGTTCGTGATTTCGTTTTTTTTGACATAATTTAGGTTTTTAATGGTTTTAAATGTTTAAGTGTCCGTCGGAAAAATTGTTTTTTCGCCTGTAGGCCCTACTTCGATCTCCACGTTCCGCTATGGGGTGGGGTTTGTAATTCGTCATCTTAATTTTGGTATCCCGGCCTTACGTTCATGCCGGACACCGGTAGAATTATTTCTGTCCCCCCGAAGCCAAAAATTTGCTGACCAACGGAATAACGACACCCAAACCGCCCAGTGTACCGATTAGTGCCTCAAAGTCTTTTATCAGCTCCGGTTTGCCCAAAGCGATAAAGACAATGGTCGTGATAATAATAAGATAGAGAACGATTCGCGCATTGCCCCAGGTACCATTGCCACGATTCTTATTTTCGAGTCGAAGGGCCTCGTTCATCGAAACGGAAGTGACAATAAAGTTCTTGAAGCTGCAATTAAAAACGGAAGGGCGATCTCTCCACACCACTAGACCTTTTTTCATCAGCGAAAAGAGGGAATTCCTGTTTTTGATATTTAGAAAGCCGTCCTTGGCCAGGTCATAGAGTAAATAGCGTTCCCGGGTGGGCAGTGCGTTCCAGATATCATTATAGTACCCGTGCCCCAGGTTTTGGGTATGCATCACCATGCGTTGCCTGTCTAACCGCTGGTATTTGTCATTTGGATTTTCTGTTTCGTACAGGGTCTTTGACACGATTATCGGGGCCAATGTGGGTAAAAATTTGCTGTGGCCCAATTCTTTTATCAAAGGACGTATGGTCTTTTCATATTTAGTGGGATTTTTTTGAGGCCTAATTCCCAATACCCGGTATACCTTTTTCTTATTCTCCGTAATACCGATAAGCACTTGCGGGAAGGCGCTCAGAATATTTCGCCAAGAGTTAAAGTCGTCTTCAAAACTGCCCCAGGGCAGATTGGATTCCTCCAGCGGCTGTTCATAAAATGCGAAAATCTGGCTCGGATACACCTCGGATACCAGTACTACCCGTTTTCTCTTTGAGATCAAGAAAGAAATGATCTTAAGTTTTATATGATTGGCATTGAAGGATTTTATATTGTGTTCCAGATGTTCGATGATAAAAACTTCATGTTGCTCCCAATCGAATTGGTCTTGGTCTTTTATGGCCAACCCGGCCAGTACACTTAAAATAGATGAAATATCGTCCTTGAGGTCAATTTGGTCCAGCCTGAGCATGGAGAGTGTCACATCTTTTGTATACCCGGCGGATTTTAATATTTCATGGGCGAAAGACCGTTTTCCGGAAAAGGGGAGGCCGATCAATAACAGGCCGGAGTTCGACTTTTCGTCGAGCAGCATCCGTCCGAATTTTTCGACGTAGTTTTCTTTTTTGTTCGTATCAAAATCATTGGGCTTCAAATGCCTAAAACGGAAGGCAAAGAAGCGATCGACAAAAAATAGGATTAAAGAAAATAGAATGGCCAATATGAGCACAATACCTGTGATCTTCAAAGTCAGAAAGCCCAAAGTTCCTTTCAGGGTTTCTTCGGTACCTTGTCGGATTACTTGTACAGTACCATCCTTATCCAAGTATTTTAAGACCAGCGTATCCGATGTGGTATCACTGATCCAAGAACTATCTTGGGCATGTCGGTACACCAGGGCCTGAAACTGGCTCACCCGCCCATCGTAAATAGGCCGTGTATTCCAAAGAAATTCCTGAAAAATGTCATTGTCGGACTTGGTGCCCAAAACAAGGTCTTCCCCGGATATTATTTTGACGGATTCTGCATACACGGGATACAGGCCCTGTTTCAGATGATTTTGATGTAGTTTGTCATACTCGACCCTCAAATCTTCAAATGCAGGTAAATTTTTCTCAAGGGCTTTCTCTTTGGCCATATACTTTTGTGCCATGGAGATCTGATCGGTCTTGAACCAAATGGTATCGATCAGGTTTTCCACCTTGTCGAAAATCAAAAAGGCAGGAAGGACGGAGACCAATAGCAACCAACTGAACAGGAATATGGAATACCAATAGCGATAGGCAATATGGATGTTCAATGTATTGTACCTACAGATGTTCTTTATGCTATCGGGCAAAGAAAAAAATTGTCCGCGAATAATAACGAAAATGCAGCCCAATTGCAATAGAACGGCAACTATAGCGAAGACGTAATTTTCTGGGTTTAGCTTGATCATGGCGATGTTCAAAAAAACGATGACCGATAGCAATAGAACATCGCGTATCCTAAACTTTATATCCGCCTTATTTCTATAGGGATGCAGGGTGTAGTAAACGATCAAATAGGCCCACATGGCTAAAAGAAGGCAGGCAATATAGACTTTTGTCGGTTCAATGTCGGGAAGGAGGCTAAAAATGGTTACGGCTATCAACAATACGCCTATAAAGAGACTTGACAAAAGAATATAGGTATCCCTATCCTTCTTTTTCGGGGTCAGGAATTCGAACAGGAATTTATCGTACCGATACAGACCAAGCTTGGGGTTTCGTATAATCAATGAAAGTATAGTAATCAAGAGCATGAGCAAAATGGCCATTACCACGGCGATACAGGCGAGGGTCAATATTTCCGAAACACGGGTGCGGAGAAGGCCTATGTCGTAGAGGGCTATTACATTAAGATTGGTGCCTTTTATGGGCGTAACATTGAAAAGTTTGCCTTCATCGCGATAATTGACCAGGCCGTGGGCATTGATTCTTCCGAGTACCGCGGCTTTTACGTCTTTGACCTGTCTGCATACCTCGAAGAAGTTTTCCAGCGTTGCCCTGCCTTCCTCCGAATGAAACCATACCTCGCCGGTATCATCGACAACAACGAATTGATACCCAAAGGGCAAAATAGGGTCGTGTATCGATTTCAATTGCGCAGCGCCCACCCTATAGCCCGGAAGAATATCTGTTGTGTTGTTTACAATATAGACCGCTTCCTCTGTTTGGTCCTCAATGGAAACCACTGGCCGCATAACATATTTGATTTCTTCCTTTTCAGTAGGCACAACCCAAACATTGGTTGATGCGTCAAAATCCTTGAAGTAGGGCCTGGTACGAAGGTTCGCGGTGTATTTGATACTATCCTTATTTATAAATGCAATATGATATTGGACCTTACCTGCAAAATCGATTTTAGATAAGGACTTGAAATTCTCCTCGAAATGATTGTCAATCTTATCTATTGAATCAAATTTAGAAATGATCTTAGAATTCTCCATAAATGTTACAACCGTATCCGAAATCTTAGGAGAATTTTGTATGATGATAGAATCTTCTGTTTCTTCTGGTAATTTCATACTTCGCAGATGGGTGACATTGGATTTGTTTTCTTCCTCGAAACGCTTTCCGATATCTTTACTCAACTCATGCAGCTCTTTCGGTACCTTATGATAATAATCATGATAATGGTCCATTACTGCGAGAAACACGATCAATATAATAGGTGCGCCCACAACCACCGATATACCCGATAAAATGACATCGTTGCTTGAGAGCCGTTCGTCTTCAGCGATAAAGAGCATTTTGAAATAGGGCAGGCCAAAGAGTGAAAGCAGTAAAAAAGTGGTCAGCAAGGAAATAATCCAAGGGTCGATTTTTCGAATACTTTCATTGTAACGTTCGGCTTTGACCAGCCCGATGATTTCAATTTTAAGTTTTACATTTGGATTCAATGCGTTCTCGTAATTGTATTGCCTTCCAAAGAGCTGATAATTGGTTCCTTCCTCCGGTATAGCCACTGAAATTCCCATGTTCAGAAGGTTGGAATTAAATAAAGTGTCGGGCGGTTTGATCGCCCCCTTGAGCGAACTTTTATAGATATCGTCTATTGATTCCGTGGAATCTTTTGTTTTGGAAGAATCTATTGCTCTCGAAGGGTCTTTGATAGTTACCATGTACTCGTCGAACGCTTGATCTCGTTTTAAGGATTTGGAAGGCTTTGTCCAAATGGATTCAATATACCTTTTTATCGGAACCACTTGATTGCTCAGGTCTTGATCTTTGGTGTCTTTGGGTTGAATATTATTTTGGGAATTATAGGTTTGAATATCATTGTCCAATTGCCTTGAAATAATATCGAAATCCGAGTCCAGGCTTTGAAGCATTGATTCACGGAAGTTGTGTTGGTTATTTTTTATATGGGAGTAGTAAATAGCGAAGAAAAGTCCGATAACGATCATGGCGACCGTAAGTAGTCCTAAAAGCCTTTTGTTAGCGGTAAAGGGCTTTCGGATACTGCCGGTTATTGAAGAAGCGGTAGGCATTTGTCATCTACATTTACCTATGAAAAACATAGGAAAAAACTGAAAGTAGCTGTTTTATAGAATGTCCGTTACAATTTTGTGCGGATGGCAAAAAATCTTGTGTAGATGGTGTTAATGTGCTTGTGAAACCCTGCCCGGCAATGATTTTTTCTATGGCTGAACTATCCTTTGCCTCTCTAAGACCCAGCGTATTTCTTAAAATTGTTTGATACCTTTTTTATTTTCCGCTGTGAAATTATTTATAATAAGTCTTCTCTTACCTGATGCCAATTGGGGTATTTCGTTTTCGTAGTGTATCCTAATATCGGTTACTACTACTCTCCCCAATTCGCCTTCCCCAACCGGAATATCTTTATCGGGATGGAGTATTTCTATAAAGTAGCTGGCCCAATTTATCTGGAGATTGTCTTTAACACCCATACGATTTAACAAAGTTTGTTGGGATATCTCTTACCTTGGACGATTATTGAAATACTCTGATATTTTCCTTTTCGATTGAATCGTGTAAAAAAATGAACAATTGTGGAATTGAATGGTTTGAATCCAGCCTAAAAGAATTCATCTTTTTTTAAAACCTTAACATTTTTGTTTTTTGGAAATTATTATCTTACAACCTAAATAGGGAAAATCTTCAATACTATGGCAAAAGAAAAAAAGGAAAAGA
>NZ_JBGTHY010000067.1:0-2408 GCF_041745955.1 Pricia sp. | reverse complement strand
TCGACGCCGATTTGGCCAAAAAGCAACATCAGGAAAGAATCGACGTCCTTATGCCCAGACTGGAGGCGGAACGTGTGGAATTTTTATCCGAAGATTTTGAACCGAACGAAACTTGGTGGGATAGTAAGGTGACGAAGGATTAAAGCGGTTTGAAAATCGTAAAATTATCGATAAAAGATATAAACAAGATAAAGGAGTTATATTTCATGAAGATCCGAACGATTGTTCTATTACTAGTGTTAGTGGCCAAAACGGTCAGTATGAATGGCCAATCAATCAAAAAGGTCCCCATGCCGGTTGATCTGGTCGATGTTTTTATTGATACCCGCGTCCCTAGGTTCGATTATTTTATTTCGGCATCACTGCCCTTTGGGATGATTACTCCATCCCCCGATACCAAACACGGCGAATTATGGAATGCAGGTTACCGTTATGATGATAAACATATTCTAAACTTTTCCCACATCCACAACACTCAGACCGCGGGAATCCCGGTTATGCCCGTTACAGGTGTTTGTCGCGGCAATGAGGGTTTTGAAGCGAACAAATCCCGCTTCGAGCACGAAAAGGAAGTCGCGAGGCCCGGTTATCATAAAGTGTTCCTTGACGATTACGGAATTACGGCCGAACTTACTGCTACGACTCGAACGGCCCTTCATCGCTATACTTTCCCCAAAACTGAAGAGGCGCATATACTCTTCGATATCGGTGCCGCCGTTGGCCCTACCGATATGTCGTACGCGTATGCCAAAAGGGTAAACGATTCGGAAATTGAGGGCTATTCGGTAATGACACCTACCATGCGCCGAAAGAAACCGTTCTTGGTTCATTTTGTGGCAAAGTTCAACAAACGGTTCGATAGTTTTGCCGGATGGTCAAAAGTCAATGGCAGCGATACCCCTAAGATGGTAAAACCGAACGCGAACATCGTGGAAGGAGAAGACAGTGGCGTCTATGTATCGTTTGACGACCTCGAAGAAAATCAAAAACTATTGATGAAAATAGGGATTTCGTATGTAAGTGCACAAAATGCCCGATTAAACATGAATACCGAGCTTGATCATTGGGATTTTGAAAAAGTCGTTGACGATGCCACAGAGACTTGGAACGATTATTTGGGAAGAATACAGGTGGAAGGAGGAACCGAAGAGCAGCGCGTCAAGCTCTATACTGATTTGATGCATACCGCATCAAAACGAATCGCGAACGATGTGGATGGATCGTATGCCGATTGGACAGGCCCGCAACCCGTTATCCGTCAGCTTCCTCTAGACGATGCAGGCAGACCCAAAACACAATTTTTGGACGGTGATGGACTCTGGGGAAGTCAATGGAACTTGAATATCCTGTGGAGCCTGCTTTATCCCGAATACGGAAACTGGATGGCCAATACCTTTTTGGAATATTATAAAAATGCGGGTATGATGTCCAGAAGTTCTTGGGGCGGTAACTACTCCTACGTCATGGTCGGCGACCATAGCACCCCGCTTCTTGCGGCCTTAATGTCTACTAAGCGGAACACTTTTGATCCGTTTCTGGCCTACGAAGCCTCCTATAAGAATGCCTTTCCGGGCGGAATTAGAGATCGTGCGGGATACGAAGCCGGACCGAATCCCAAGGGAGGGGGTATCGATCTCTATGATTCCATAGGGTATGTCCCGGTAGAAATTGCAGAACGGGGCGAAGGCTACCATAGGGGCGGTACTTCAATGACCCTGGAATATGCGTATCAGGATTGGTGCCTTGCAACAATGGCCAAGTTATTGGAAAAAAAGGCCGATGCCACACTTTTTGAGAAACGTTCTGAAAATTGGAGAAATGTCTTTAATTCGGATATAGGCTGGGCAAGACCGCGACATGGATCGGGGGAGTGGATGCAAAATTTCTCTCCCGTGGCATTTGGCTTTAACACACCGGGGTTTATCGAAGGAAGTTCGGCAACCTATTCTTTTTATGTACCTCAAAATTTAAACGGGCTTATCGAGGAGATGGGAGGTAGCGAAGAATTTAATCAAAAATTGGATTCGAATTTTATAAAAGCAAGTCCAAATAGATTTATCATGCCCCACGGCGAACATGGCAATGGCTGGGTAGATTATGAAAACCAGCCCTCATGCGCCATGGCACATCTTTTCAGTCATGCGGGAATGCCCTGGAAAACCCAATATTGGGTACATAGGGTCAAAGAGGAAGCCTTTGGGGGCACGGATCCCTATAGTGGATATAACGGGGATGAAGATCAGGGACAGCTAGGAGCGCTAGGGGTCTTGATGGCCATAGGCCTATTCGATGTTCAGGGATGTGTCGGCGAATCCCCGAAAATTGAAATAACCACACCCCTTTTTAATCAAACGAAGCTGAAGTTTCCTTCCTTGGACAATCCCGAGAGAATGGTTGAATTTGAGATA
>NZ_JBGTHY010000066.1:0-4370 GCF_041745955.1 Pricia sp. | reverse complement strand
TTCCAAATTTTTACTTGGAAAACTGCCATTCTTTCAAATTCGAAAATTGAATTCAGGTCCAACTACTTCAATGATATACTCGTATTGCTTACCTAACACCATGACTTAATTTTGTTATAATTAGAATATATCCTACAACTCCCATGCGTTGAATATGCTATTTAATTGAGAACCCTCTATTTTTTTAAAACCAAATTGGAGAAAAAATTATTTTACGTAAAAAATATTTCTATATTCGTAACCGTTAACACAGCCTTAACAACACAACTTCACCTATACATCAACTTTAAAATTTTGAAATGCAAAAGACCAAGTTTCTATTTCTTTCGATAGCGGTCGTACTACTATCGATACAGGCCGCGTTCGGGCAGGTAACCGGTACGGTAACCGATGCCGAGGGCATACCCTTGCCAGGCGCAAGTGTGGTTTTAAAAGGAACGACCAATGGCACCACTACCGATTTCGACGGAAATTATTCCATTGAGGTTGCCTCCGACGGCGTTTTGGTTTTCGGTTATATCGGTTATCGTACTGAAGAAGTTCCCGTAAATAATCAATCTACTGTAAATGTTTCATTGGAGGAAGATGCCTCCCAATTGGACGAGGTCATCTTAGTCGGCTACGGTACCCAGAAAAAGGGCGAAGTGACGGCGGCCATAGCATCAGTAGATGCCGAACAACTAAGCATAGTCCAGACCTCGAATACCATCGATGCCGTCAAGGGGCAGGTTTCCGGGGTAGATATTCAATCCAGCGGGGGAAGACCGGGGCAGACCTCCACGGTACGGATCAGGGGCAGGCGTTCGATTACCGCATCCAACGACCCGCTCTATGTGGTCGATGGTATTCCCTTGATCGATGGTTCCGCAACCATGTCCGATATCAACCCACAGGATATTGCTTCCATAGAAATATTAAAAGATGCTGCGGCCACGGCGGTGTATGGTTCTAGGGGTGCTAACGGGGTTCTGTTGGTTTCTACCAACCGGGGCAAAGTCGGTAAGACACAAGTTCGATACAGTAGCCAAGTCGGTTTGACTTCGGCAACGCGATTGGTCGATATGATGAACGGCGAAGAGTTTGCCGATCTAAAAAGGGAGTCCAGACGTTCTTCTTGGGACGGAACGATTCCACCGGATAATCAGGTGTTCTTAGACCCGGTCGAATTGGAGTCCATAGCCCAGAACCGTTCCACCGATTGGCTGGATCTGGTAGTCGGCAATGGATATCAGACCAATCACCAGTTGGGGGTCAGCGGCGGATCTGAAAACACAACGTTCAATACCTCGTTGGGCTACTTTAAAGAGCAGGGCATTATCAGCAACCAAGATTATGAACGTTTTTCTGGCAGGGTCAATATAGATCATCGTATCAATGATATTTTTAAGATCGGGGCTTCCTTTTTGATTACCAATTCGGTACAGAATTGGGGTTCCAGTGCTACGATCGGTGAAGCTTTGGCCAATAATCCGTTGGGCGTTCCCTACGACGATGAAGGTGAGCTTTTGTTTTTGCCTACGAATGACGGTATCCGTACGAACCCGTTGAATGAATTGGTGCCAGATGCTTATATCGATGAAAGAAAGTTTACGCATATTTTTGCACCCATCTTTCTTGAGATCGATATTACGGACGGATTGCAATGGAAAACCACCTTCGGGCCGGATATTCGATTGGGTAGACGGGGCCAGTTCAGGGGCAGTTTGACCAATGACAATCGAGGTGGCCCAGGCGATGCCTCGATCGATCATTTAGATATTTCTGGATACACCCTGGAGAACTTATTGACTTTTGACAAGGCCATTACGGAAAACCAAAACTTAAAAGTTACGCTATTACAGAGTGTGCAAAAATCTCGAACGGAACGTTCTTTGGCATCGGTAACGGGTATACCCTATGAGTCACAGCTATTTTTCAATTTGGGTTCGGCCGATAATAGTGTTGTCAATTCTTTCTTGTCAGAATGGACCTTAAACTCTTTTATGGGGCGATTGAACTATGACATCAATGGGAAATATTTGTTTCAGGCCTCCTTAAGGGCCGATGGCTCCTCGAGATTGGCAGAGGGGAATAAATGGGATTATTTTCCCGGGGTTTCAGCGGGTTGGCGGATATCGGAGGAGTCGTTCTTGACAGACACCTCTATTTCTCAGCTAATGCTTCGGGCATCCTATGGGGAAGTGGGTAACACCTCCGTTGCACCCTACCAGACCGCAGGTAGGTTACAGGGCTTGCGCTATGCCTTTGGGGATAACCCCGCACTTGGTTTTGCCCTTTCGGAAATACCGAATCCTGCGTTAGGCTGGGAGGTGTCCAAAACATTGGACGTTGGTGTTGATTTCGGGGTGCTGAACGGTCGGATCAGCGGTACGGTAGATTGGTTCAGGACCAACACGGTCGACATCCTATTGAACAGAAGTCTTCCATTTACCTCAGGCTATAACAATATTTTACAAAATGTCGGGGCCACAAGAACCCAAGGTCTGGAATTCGCAGTCAGCGCAGGTATTTTTGATAATGAGGACGGGTTCTCCTGGAAATTGGATTTCAACATAGCCGGCTATCGGGAGGAGATCGTTGAATTGGCATTGACGGACGAAAATGGAAATCCGATAGATGATATCGGTAATCAATGGTTTATTGGCGAACCTATCCAGGTGTTCTACGATTATGAAAAAATAGGTATTTATCAAGCTGATGAAGTGGCCTTGGCACAATCCCAAGAACAAAAAGTGCCGGGAGAAATACGACTGAACGATTTAGATGGTGATGGTTTCATCACCCCGGATGACCGTAAAATTTTGGGCACTAATACCCCGGACTATTATGGGGGCCTTAACAACAGATTTTCTTATAAGGGCTTTGAATTGGGCGTTTTCTTCTATTTCCGTCAGGGGCAGTTTTTGCAATCGAACTTCAACACTGGCAATAACACGCTGGCTGGTCGATATAACAATTTGGACGTGGACTATTGGACCATAGACAATCCGAGCAATGCCAACCCAAGACCTGACGTGGATCAAGAATTCCCGAGAAGCGGATCTTCGCTATCTTATTTTGATTCAAGTTTTATAAAACTGAGAAACATTTCTTTAGGGTATAACCTGCCTGGTTCGATAACGGAGAAATTGGGCATGCAACAATTGAGAGTTTCGATTTCGGGACAAAATCTTTGGTTTATCACGGATTATGAAACCTTTGATCCCGAAATTTCCGAAGATGAAGGCGATTTAGGTAGTGACGTGGTGCCCAGTAGTAAAATGTATTCCTTATCATTAAGCGCTACATTTTAATAATAAATACATTGTAAAATATAAATATTATGAAAAGAAAGATATATTTCATTTGGTTTTTGGCATTGGGCCTTTTGATAGGTTCCTGCGATGATGCCCTTGAGGAAGAACTGGTGACCGATGTTTCGGCAGATTCCTACTATATAACGGAAAAAGGCCTTCAAGATGCGGTCGTTGCGACCTACGCCCTTTTAAAACCTTTTTATGGGCAAGAGGCGGGCTTCGCAATGACCACCTTTGGAACGGATATCTGGACCAACGGTGCCGATGGGGGGCATAAATCGTTTAATTTTTATGATACCGACCTTAATTCGGCCGAGGACTACGTAGAGCTTGCTTGGCAGTCTTGGTATAGAGGAATTAACCAAGCGAACGGGGTCATCAATCGTTCTGCCGACGTGGAAATGGATGAGGCCGAAAAAACCGTACGTATTGCAGAGGTCCGGTTTTTAAGGGCACTGTACTATTTTCAGATCGTTACCACCTACGGCGATGCCCATCTTAGCCTTGAGGAAACCCTCGATGTTGAGGTTACAGCGAATAAAACCCCCCAAGCTGAAATCTACGGTCAGGCTATTGTTCCCGATCTTGAGTTTGCCATTGCCAACCTGCCCGATTCCCAATCGGATTACGGCCGTGCGACAAAACCGGCAGCGGAATTCTTGTTGGGCAAGGCATTGTTGACGCGAAGTTATACCGGTTTCGCGGAGGGTAATGATGCCGCCCGGGCAGAAACCCTGTTCGGCGATGTAATCAATAATTATGATTTTGCTTTACTGGATAATTTTGGCAGTCTTTTTGATATTTCCAATCAGATAAACAGTGAAATCATTTTTGTTATTTCAAATTCCAAGGAGCAGGTCGATAGCGGCATTGATATTTATGGCCATCGGGGCCACTTGTATTTTCTTATGGAATACGATGTCCAAAGGGGCATGACCCGGGATATTGCCAATGGCAGACCCTGGAAACGACACCGACCGACCGATTTTATGTTAACGCTATGGGATAGAACCGAAGATTCCCGATATGACGCTTCTTTTAAACATGTTTGGTTCGCCAATAAAGAAGAACCGC
>NZ_JBGTHY010000065.1:0-1664 GCF_041745955.1 Pricia sp. | reverse complement strand
TACTCCCGTAGAGTGCCATTCCCGAGAAATGAGGCAATATTGGTAGAAACGCCTTTATCTTCCAAAAATTCCAGATATTCACCTAGCGTGGTCCAAGGAATCGCATAGGTAATATCTTCCTGATGTTCCTCCATCTCTTTTTTCATTGCTGCGGTCAAAGGCCCCATGGAACTACCCTCACCGAGCACTTCCAAGGTAACGCCCTGTCTGATATCGCCCTGCGACCGCCCATCTTCGATCAAGGATTCGTTGGCCCAGCTCAACATGTTGATAAAACCGGGGGCTACCGCCAGTCCCTTGGCATCGATTTCCAGGGTACCGGTCGCTTTTTCGAGCGTACCTATGGCAGCGATAGTATCGGCGTTGATGGCGATATCGCCTAGGTAGGAGGGATTGCCCGAGCCATCTAAGATCTGGCCGTTCTTGATCAAGATGTCGTAAGGCGCAACGGTATTACAGGCGCAAAACATGCCTGTACATACCATCGAATATATAAACCCTTTTAACTTCATAGAAACCTTTTAGTGGGATGAAACCTTAAAGGGTATGATCAGAAATAACGCGAACAATTTATGGGCAGTTATTTCTGAACGGACCTTAAGCCGCCACTCATATATTTTTTAAAAACGCCATATTTTCCTTCATACTCTCGAAAGGTGTACTTGCATATTCTTCCTGTTCGATATAGATATGTTTCACACCGGATTCTTTTTTATGGGCCATCATGCTGGCGATATCCAGGCCTCCTTTTCCGAATTCGGTACTTTCCTTTTTGTCCATGTTCATATCCTTCAAATGCCATAGGGGGAAACGACCGGGATACTTGCTAAAATAATCCAACGGATCTTTGCCGGCTACGACGACCCATCCCAGATCTAGTTCCATGTGTACCAGATCATCATCCGTATTATCCATTAAAACATCGTACAAAACCGTTCCGTTGTCCGATTCGAACTCATATTCGTGGTTGTGGTAGCCGAATTTGAGCCCCAATTTTTTACAGTCTTCCCCGGCCTTGTTGAACTGCTGGGCCACCTTTTTATAGTTGTCGACCGTTTGGCCTTTACTGGGAAGCGAGGAACAGATTACATATTCCTGTCCCGATGCCACGGCTTGCTCCATAGTATTCGGAAAATCATCGTCAAGGGCGACGTGGCCGCTGGTCAGTTTCATTCCCAGTTCTTTGCAGGTCGATTTCATTTCCTTGGGGGATAGCCCATAATAGAGGCCTTTGTCACTACGGGCGGATTCGATTTCCTTAAAGCCGATGTCGGCAATTTTCCGTAAGGTGCCTTTCGCATCCTTGGCCATCGCATCCCTAAAGGAATAGAGTTGTACCCCAAATTTCTGGTCGCTATTTACGGCGAAGCTTAAAGTGGGCAGCAGCATAGTTCCGATGGACAAAGCGCCCGATTGCCTTAAAAAAGTTCTACGTGTTTTCATGAAATAAAGTGTTTAACGGATGAAGATACTGAAATTTAACGAATCCACGGACATGTAATAATCGATACTATAGAAAACATTTATAGGTAGGCAATGCTTACTTTTATGGGATGAAAATCTTTCGATGCCAGCAGTGCGAAAATCCGCTCTATTTTGAGAATACAAAATGCGAGGTCTGTGGATGTCAACTCGGATATTGTGAGAAAACGTCTACTTTGGCG
>NZ_JBGTHY010000064.1:0-3429 GCF_041745955.1 Pricia sp. | reverse complement strand
CGTGACATACCAAATCTTTCTGCGCACAACGATTCGCGTATAGCGCAAGGCGATTCGCCCGAACTTCCTTATATTTAGCCCATGGATTCCATTTTCGACACATTTCTAGGCCTTGCACTCGGTGCAATCTTGACGTATTGGGTCTACACATTTTTGCGAAAGAAGAAAAGGAAGGAAATTACGAACCATCAGTCCACCGTACTTTTAGAAAAAATCCGGAGTGTCTGTAAGCTCGTATCCGTAGAGGGGGAGTTTGCCGAAATTTACAAGTATGAGAATATCAGGGAATATTTTATGAGCTTGGTGGGCAGTAAGAAAAAGGCCTTATTGATCATCAATGCCAAGGTGCAGATCGGTTATGACCTCAAGAAAGTGGAACTGACGGCCGACAATGAGAGTAAAAAGATTATTATGAGGAAGTTTCCCCGGCCGGAGATTTTGTCCATCGAGCCTGATATCCAGTTTTATGATATTCGGAGCGGCATGTTCAATTTCTTTTCCTCGGATGACCTTACTTTGCTGAACAAGGAAGCCAAGCAGCATATTCGTGAAAAAGTGCCCGAAAGCGGATTGATGGAAACCGCCCAAAGGGAAGCCCTGCAGGCCGTGCTCCTGATCGAAAAAATCGTTGAAACCATCGGCTGGAAACTGGATTACTCGGCTTTGGAGGTCACGGAAAAACAGAAGGAACTATTGGAAAAGTAATTAGGAACACGCATCACTGGCTAGCGGTCATAACGTCTATATGGCTTGGCCGACCCTTGCAATGACAAAATTAAAATTTATGAGAACTATTGGCACTACATTACTATTTTTAGCCTTGGCCCTAACGGCCTATGGCCAAACTGAAACAGATTCCCGCGAAAGCGGCAATGACAACAAAAGAACATTACCTATGAAAGAATTCGACCCACATTTCGCCCACACGGTATTTTTTTGGTTAAAAAACCCTGACAGTCATGAAGACCGGAAGGCATTCGAGACATCGCTTAAAAAGTTTCTGGACAAATCGGCATACGCCAAGACGACATTCATCGGTAAGCCCCCGAAGGCGAGCCGAAATGTGGTGGATGGATCGTTCACCTATTCATTGATCCTTACTTTTGAATCGGCCGAAGCACAACAGAACTATCAAGACGAACCGCCACACAAGGTTTTCATCGAAGAATCGGAGGACTTGTGGGAGAAGGTCTTGGTCTACGATTCCCAGGGTGTTCAGTAATGACGAATCCTAGAAGCGCATGAACATAGAAGCATTCAGAAACTACTGCATCGTCAAAAAAGGCGTGACCGAAGAACTTCCTTTCGGTCCCGATACCTTGGTTTTTAAGGTCATGGGCAAGATGTTTGCCTTGTGTGCCTTGGAAAGACTACCGCCACAGGTAAACCTAAAATGTGATCCCGAACGGGCCATCGAACTCCGGGAAGAACATGATGGATTTATCATTCCTGGATATCACATGAGCAAAACGCACTGGAACACGCTTTATTTGGATAATCTTCCGCCCAAGCTGATTATTGAACTGCTCGATCGTTCGTATGATTTAGTGGTTGCCAAGCTTACTCAAAAGTTAAAGACGGAATTGAATGCGCTTAGATAATGAGAGGTAGGACAAATTGCGATGCTCAATGCCATGCGGGGAAGCTGAAACGAAAGACCTATATTTGGCCTTCTTAAAACAAGAAATGCCGCATGCAAGATCTGACTTCCTTTTACACCAATGAAATCAAGAAATACGGAGCGGAACTATCGCAAATAAAAAAGCTGCTTTTCGCCTCGAGTATGATCCGTCTCGCGGTTTTTTGCGTTGCGGGACTGGGCATTTATTTGGTATTCGGCAATACCAAATGGGTACTGGCGATCATACTACTGGCTATCGTGCTTTTTCTGTTCTTGGTTTCCAGACACTCCGACTTGCAATATAAGCGGGATAGGCTGAATGCACTTATCCAAATCAACGAGACCGAAGTAAAGGTTTTGAGGCGCGATTTTCTCGACCTTCCAGAAGGGGATGCATTTAAAGATCCACTACATTATTTCAGTCAGGATATCGACCTCTTCGGAAGGGGTTCCTTCTACCAGTATGCCAACCGAACGGCCCTGCAACAAGGCAGCGAAACCTTTGCCGGATTGCTGAAGGAAAATTCCATAGAAAACATCCTCCAAAAACAGGGAGCTATAAAAGAACTCGCGCAGAAGCCCGAATGGCGGCAAAACTTCTCGGCCATAGCTTCTTTGGCCAAGGCTAAAATCGGAACTGTAGCAATTATAGAATGGCTTAAGGAATATAAAAATTTTGTTCCCAAGGTAATGAAAATTCTTCCTTGGGTTTTTTCGGCTATGTCCATTGCAATATTCACTCTTTATTTAATCGATTTAGTTCCAGAATCCATAGTGGTCATTTGGTGGATTTTGGGGTTGGGCATTAAATTCATTTACTCTAAAAAAATTAAGAATTTGGAAGAGTATGCCTCAGAAATGCAAAGTACTTTTCAGCAATACAACCAACTGTTGACACAAATCGAAGATACCGAATTCACCTCCGAAATATTGAGGTCTATGAAGCAGGATGTACTGACGGACAAGGGGAAAACCTCTGAAATTACCAAACGGTTCTCAAGACTATTATACAATTTGGAAAAGGGTAATAACTTTGTATATGAGATTTTTGGCAACGGATTTTTTTTACGCACCATGTCCCATTGCTATCAGGCTGAAGAGTGGATTCAAAAACACGGAAGCTCGGTCGAAAAATGGTTCGACGCCATTGCCTTTTTTGACGCCTATAACAGTTTGGGCAACTTTGCGTTCAACCATCCTATATATTCATATCCTATTTTATCCGATGGAGGCATGGTGCTGAAGTCCGAGGGAGCCGGTCATCCTTTGTTACATCCTGAAAAAAGTATCCTGAACGATTTCCAAATAGAAAAGGAGCAGTTTTTTATTATCACGGGAGCCAATATGGCAGGGACAAGCACCTTTCTTCGGACTGTCTCGCTACAGATTATGATGGCCAATGTGGGGCTTCCGGTATGTGCATCCTCGGTTGAATATTTCCCTATAAAACTGATAACCAGTATGCGCACGACCGATTCGCTGACCGACGACGAGTCATACTTCTTTTCAGAACTGAAACGCTTGAAGTTCATTGTCGATGAAATAGAGACAGACCGTTATTTTATCGTGTTGGACGAGATACTGAAAGGCACCAACAGCACCGACAAGGCAAAGGGAAGCCGCAAATTTGTCGAGCGTTTGGTCAGGTCAAAATCCACTGGAATCATCGCGACCCATGATCTGAGTCTGTGCGAGGTCGCCAAAGAATCCCCCCAAATCGAAAACTATTATTTCGATGCCGAGATTATCGACAACGAGCTGTATTTTGATTATAAGTTCAAAGACGGCATTTGCCAGAATATGAATGC
>NZ_JBGTHY010000063.1:0-8139 GCF_041745955.1 Pricia sp. | reverse complement strand
CCTGATTCGGTATTAGCATGTTTTTCGGTGACGTTCTTTTCAGAACAGGAAGCGAACAGAAAAACAAAGTATAAAATTACTTTTGACGTACACTGCATACTAAACTAAGGTCACTTCTTAATACGTTCATACGTACCATCGCCAAAAATAACCTTATAATCCGATTCGAATAATTTACTGGGAACATAATAGTCGGTCGTAATAACTTGGGCGCCGGACTCTTTTGCCATCTCAAATTTGGAATAGTCGTTCGCGCGCGCCTCCTTGGTATCAGCGTCGGCACGGGTTCGTACCATGTAGCCCAAGGCGACCAACTCCTTTATTTTATCAAAATCGGCAATAGGATCGTTAACGATCCGAAACGCCGCTTCAGGATTTCCTTCGGCTTTGTTTACGAAAAGAGTCGCTCCTTTTAGTGCTGGGAACTTTCGAAGATAAAGGTCCAGTTTTGCACCCCCCTCATCCAAAACGAATAAGAATTTCCCTTTTATAGTAGCTAACTTGGGCCATCCATCTTTAAGTACCGCCTTTTCCAAATTGGTTTGTTTTCCTCGCACCAAATCGGGAGTAATCAATTTTTCTTCGGGAAAGATGCTCCGAATTTCGGTATCGATGGTTTGAAGGGCGTTGGCGTCGAAGACCAATGGTTTTCGGGTGTTGGGAATTTCCCCATCTTTTGCATTTATCGTTACGATAATTGGCGTGTGCCCTTGATTTCTATCAGACCACCTTTTAAGCTCGATAAGCGCATCCTTAAAAAGCAGTTGGTTGCTTCTAAAATCGATTTCCTGAACGTGGAAGACCTTAAGGCCGGGTACTTTCAGTTTTTCTTCTTTATCGAACGGTAACGGCGTTTTTCCGGAAGCCCTGACAATATCAAGACCTGCGGGATTTGAATAATAGCCTCCTTCGGGGTCGTTAAAAACATCAAGTTCTAAATTGCGTAGGCCCAAATCCAACTGTTCCGTAAAAGGGGGGTGCTCGTATTGCAAACCCCTGCCCGTGGCAGAATCGAGTTGAAAGAGATAGTCTAAAATCGGGGGTTCGATGGCCACCTTGTAACTATTGTGGCTTCCTATAACCTGTATATCGTTCAACCTAATTTCCTTTAAACTCGGGTTGTACACGGAGCTATTGAAAAATAGACTGGACAGAATCAGTGAAAATATTGCGTAAAACGTTTTCATAGGGTTGGGTTCAATAGTAATTTGACTCTTTTATTTTGTAGCGTTTAATTAAATATTGAAAAAGATATGGCAAGAAATAAACTTTCTTGCCATATCTTTTTGGTGTTATATTGGTTTAATATCCTGCGTTTTGTACTAAAAAACCTTGTTCGCTCGAAGCTCCATCGATTGCTTTTTGAGGAATCGGGAACAGCCTTTTGTTAACATCGGCGTCGGTCTTCCCCGTCCAACTTCCCTCGTATTTGCCAAAACGTATTTGATAGTTTCTTCTAAAACCTTCCCAGTACAGTTCAAATCCGGTTTCACGGAATAAAATATCCATGTCGATCGCGGTCAACGCATCGGGAATCTGTTCTGGACGGGCAGTTCTAGAGGTTCTTAAGGTATTGACATCTGCCAAAGCTCCAGCGTTATCACCTTTTCTTAACTTGGCCTCGGCACGCATCAAATAAATCTCGCCCAAGCGGATCAAAACCAAATCAACGCTACTATTCGCACAACAGTTGGGAGCGGTATGACTGAACTGATATTTTGAGAACCGGTACCCTGCGTTATGTAAACTGCCCTCGTCAGTAAAATCAATTTTGAGCGTATGGTCGACATAGCGGAGGTCGGCACCACTACTTCTTCTATTTATAACGGGATATATGCGTACCGTTCCATCGTCGCAGGTCAAAATATTACCTCCGTCGTCTTTTCTAGGGCCCCAAATAACACCCCGAAGTATTCCCCTATCGATTTCAAACTGCTCGGCCTCCACACAATAAAAATGATCCGAATCGTTGTTCGGGTTCACCCCGGTAAGGTCCTTCAGCTCATCCGGTATGATTGTATTTTCTTTAAAGAAACGGGCATCGGCATCGGCCGGATCAACATTGCCGTAGGCATCCACCCAGGTCTGATAGAAATCAGGGGTAACACCCACCGCATCGGTTCCACGCGTGCTCGGAAATTCCGGTCTTGGAATCTGATCACCTGAAATCGGCCAATAGGCCCAGCGACTGTGCTCGGTCTGAAGTACGCCCCTTTGGTCAAGGGCGAATATAAGTTCAGGATTACTATTGTTATCATCATTGAACAGATCAAAATATTCAGGTGACAATGCATAGGGCCCAGCAATGATATCGTCTGTATATTGTATCACCTTATCCATATCGGCCTCTGTAAAGTTAGGCGTACCATAAGGATCGCGGTATACGGTGGCATTCAAATATAACCGGGCCAATAGGGCACTTACGGCATCTTTGGTAAACCTGCCCGGACCCTCATCCGTATTTATAACGTCCAAGACCGACAAAAGTTCGTTTTCAATGTAATCGATGGCTAATTGCCCCCTCAAGATTTCGGATAGTTCTTCCGAATTCTGCTTTTTGAAAACGAGGCCCCAATTATCAAGGGCCAACATATTGAGATAAGCCTTCATAGCTGTCATTTCGTAAAGTGCATTTTGTGCAGTTACATTACCAGTTTCAGCTTCTGGTATTAATCTTTCCTCGGCCAATACTGATCTCGATATAGTTTGGGTAATGAACGTCCAGGAATCCCCTACCAAACTGTTGCCGGGGGTCATAAGATGCTGGTGGACCGCTATGAACTTACCGCCATCGAACCAGTCGGTACCCCCACGATAGGGAAGGATACCTTCATCGGAGGCTACCTCTTGAAGTCCAAAGTTAACCGTATGCAACCACACCTGACGGAGGAGGCCATATACCGGTGCTATGGAGCCGCTCACCACTTCGGCTTGGCCGGTTCCAGTCAGCGACTCATCAAGAACTTCTTCCTCCAAGTCGGTACAGCCGAAAAATATGTATAGAAAGGCAGCTATCGGCAGTGCTTTGTAAAATTTTTTACTTTTCATTTTGTTTGTTTTTTAAGAGACTGTTTTGAATTGTAACGCTTTTCTTTAGAATGTCACGTTAAGACCGATTAAAAATGTTCTTCCCTTTGGGTACGTAAACCGATCTATTCCAAAAGTTTGAATTTCCCCAGAGGTCGATCCCGTATTGACTTCCGGGTCAAATCCTGAATAATCGGTTAGTACAAAAAGGTTTTGACCTGTTAGCGAAATACGGATATTTTGGAACGCATCCCCAAATCCGATTTCGTCCGAACTCAACTTATAGGACAGTGTAGCGTTGTTCAATCTTAAAAAAGAGCCATCCTCCAAATAACGTGTCGATACGGTATTGGAATTGTTGATCGACTCGTTGGGAAACTGTACCGCAAAATCGGTCGTATTGTTCGATCGAGCCAGTTGCGCCTTACTGAACAGGGTCATGGTCGTATGATTGTAAACCTCGTTTCCGGTTACACCATTGAAATTCAGGCCTAGGTCAAAAGCTTGATACTTAAAATTCAGGTAAAACGCATATATAAAATCAGGGATTGCACTGCCCACAACCCTACGGTCATTATCCAACACTTCTCCATCCCCATTGGTGTCCCTGAATTGATTCAGGCCATCGGAACCGATACCATCGAATTCGAGCATATAGAAGGCACCTATCGGTTCATTATTGATATAGCCATTAATGGTCGCCCCGGTTTGGCCGGAACCTTGGGCCGCCCCTGTAGTCAAAACTGTATAGGGGGAATCTTTTACCTCGTTTTGAATGTAGGTAACGTTGCCGCCAATATTGTAGGTGAAGTCGCGCTGTGGGTCGCTATTGTAATCCAATGCCATCTCAATACCATTGTTCTGGATTTTCATATCCGGGATATTGTTCCAAAAAGTAGCGGTTGGCTCAACGGGATCGGCCGGAACAACTTCCAATAATATATTGGAAGATTGTTTATTGAAATAATCCAAGGTACCGGTCAATCGATAATCAAAAAGTGCGAAATCGATTCCTATATCTATTTGTGTGGATACTTCCCATTGAAGGTCTGGGTTCGCCAAACGGGCAAAAACAATTCCATAGGGATAACCTTCAATCGAAGTGGCGTCGGTATCTATGGGATACGTATTGAGACTTTCGGCACCCTCTATCAATCTGTCTTCCGAAAAACTGGCTTTTGTAATCTTGGCGGGGATTTCCTGATTGCCCGTTTGGCCCCAGCTGGCACGCAACTTTAAATTATCGAAAACCGAACTGACCATAAAATCCTCATTGCTTATGTTCCATCCCAAGGCAACAGACGGGAAATAGCCATACTCGTTATTCTTTCCGAACTTGGAGGAACCATCGGCCCGAAGCGTAGCGGTCAACAGATATCTATCGGCATACGAATAGTTCAGCCTGCCGAAGATAGACTGCAGCTCGTTCTTTACGGCGGAAGACCGTACCGAAGTAGGATATTCATCCGTACTGGTCTGGTCTTGGAACCGGGGTTCGATATTATTATCCGCAAAGCCCCTGTAGGTAAATTCCCTTGTCTCTTCCAAGAACTTTTGGTAAGAATGTCCAGCCAATAGAACAACGTTGTGTACATCGTTGTTCCAGGTATAGGTAAGTGTATTTTCTACCAGCTGATTGGTATTTGATAGAATATTACTTTCCAATTGTCCATCTGAAACATTGGATTCGTTTACCACTTCCGGAAAGGGTTTGTACTGTTTGTCCCTATTGGTGGCGGAATAGTCGACACCGAGATTCAATTTATAAACAAGGCCATCCACTACTTCCAACGATGGTGAAATACTCGCCAAAATACGGTTATTTATGGCCATGTCGCTATATAGATCATACCTTTTGATAGGATTCAAAGCGTTTGTATTCAACAAGGTAGGCTCACCGTTCGTAAATGGGGAAATCGTGGGATTTAGACTAAGCATATCGCTGATGGTGGACTGGATATCAGGCCTTAAATTTTCAGTATGGGAGGCCGTCAGGTTGTAATCCACGTTCAACCTGCCGTTCAACGCCTTTTGGTTCATGTTCAATTTCCCAGAATACCGTTTTAGCTCGCTGTTCCTCAAGATTCCTTCTTGATCTTGATAACCTGCCGATGCATAATAGGAAAATTTCTCGTTGGTGGCCCCGCTCATGGAGAAATTGAGATTATTCGACACGCCGGTTTGGTTCAGTTCATCTTGCCAATCCGTATTGGCACTAAAATCCTCCAAGGTTCCGCCAACGGCCGGCACTTGCCTGCGAAACTCACCGGCATCGAACACATCGATTGTATTGGCCATGGACGATAAAGCGGTGGAAACCGAAAAATTCATTTCTGTTTTTCCCGATTTTCCTCTTTTAGTGGTAATTACTACAACCCCATTAGATGCCCGAGATCCATATACGGCTGTGGCACTGGCATCTTTTAGCACATCGATACTCGCAATATCGCTTGGGTTCAGAAAGTTTAGCGGATTGGTGTCAAAGCCGGTAGCCGAATTGTCGAGCAAAAAGCCATCGACCACGTAAAGCGGCTGTGTTCCGGAACGCAAACTACCGATACCCCTAATAATCACATTTTGTGAGGCACCTGGTTCACCACTATTGGAGGCAATGTTGACACCGGCCAGTTTACCCTGCAAAAGTTCACCTGGGTTCGTAACCACTCCTTGGTTAAAATCCTCACTTTTAACAGAAGCGATGGCGCCGGTAACGTCAGACCTTTTTTGGGTACCGTAACCAACCACAACAACATCATCCAATTGCGTGGCATCCGGATCTAATTGAACCGTTATTTTTGATTGCCCGTTCACGGGAACCTCTTTCGGAGAATATCCCAAATAAGAAATTACAAGATTGGCATCGGCATCGGCATCGGCATCAATAACAAAATTTCCGTCAAAATCTGTTGTTGTGCCGTTTGTTGTTCCTTTAACAAGAACTGTTGCTCCTGGCAACGGCGCTCCTGTTTCGTCTGTAACCGTACCTGAAATCGATTGTTGAATGTATACTAAATTTAAAAAAGAGTCGTTTATTTTAATAACTTCCTTGTTTTCAAAAACTTTAAGGGTTACATGGGATGGACTAGCACTAAACCCGGCCGAGGTAATCAAATATGCAATAGCAAAGATGATTTTAGATAATCGGAATTTTGAATACATAAAATTTAAGTGTTGAATTTCTATGAAATTTTCGATGCTTTTTTAGAGATCTTGTTACAGCAGGCTCTTTTTATTTCCGCCCCAAAAGTATTCTATATCGAGCGAGGCATTGTTAAGAAAGCTTTAGGGTTGTGTTAACAATAACTTACAACCAAATCTCTATTCTTAGTTACATGTAATTATGGTTTTTTGATTATTCATTTTTTGTCATAATCCTATAATATTGCATTCAACCTTCCGTTAGGATAGGCTTTAGCTGAGCTTAAAATTCCTTTTCAGGAAACCAAAAATACTCTAAGATAAAAGTAAAACATATTTGGCTTGTTTAATCAAAACATGGCTTTCGATTGGATGCTTCCCGCTGGATAGTAGCGACAGCTTCGCCTTATTCACTAATTCTCAACACCTTGATGATTTTATCAAACACCTTGGTATTTTCATAAACCCCGTGAAATTCATCCGATCGAGGGCCGTAAGCAAAAATAGGCACCATCACGCCCGTATGGTCATGTGTTGTAAAATCGCCCTCGATCTCGCTTTTTTCGATATTTCCCTGGGGTAGGGTAAGTCCCCCCGTCTCATGATCGGCGGTAATGATGACCAACGTACTTGGATTTTGATCGGCAAATCTTAAGGCTTCGGAAATCGCCCTGTCAAAACTGATACCTTCGGAAATAACGCCCCCGATATCATTTTCATGGCCGAAGGAGTCGATTTTTGCCCCCTCGACCATCAAAAAGAAAGGTTTATTCTTGCTTTTCAAGAACTGTAAGGCATTTTCGGTTGCACTGGCCAGTCCATTTTTGGTCGTTGTCGCCTTGGAATTCCCTGACATCACAAATCCTATTTTATCTTTCTTGTTTCTTCCGACCTCATCCAAAGTAGATAGCATCGCATAATCACCGAATACATCCTTTTTTGCCGTGTTCAGATTTCCTTGGGATATAAAAAGGGAAAGTGGACTTTCCAATAGATCTTCTAAAATTCCTTCCGCCATCGACCTATCCTTTTGGTGCGCATAGAACGCGGACGGTGTAGCGCCGGTTATTTCGTCCGTAGTTACCACACCCGAAACAAATCCCTTTTTGGCAAGTAGTTCCGTAATATTCGCTAAACGCTTGCCTTCATCATCCATACCGATGGCCCGATTTGGCACTTTCACACCTGTGGCCAGCGCAGTACCCGCCCCCGCGGAATCCGTTGTAAAATCATCGGCGGACCGCGTTTTCAATAGGCCGATACTTTTCAATTGGGTTAATGAAAGCTCGCCCTTGTTAGCCAATGCGGTAGCTGAAATCTGTGCCAAACCATTACCATCACCGATCATCAAAATAATATTTTCAACGGCCTTGTTGGAAGCGTCGGTAGCAAAAGTCGGTCGATAGACTTCCGAAAATTCGATGTTGCGATGATATCTATTTGGTAGTGTGTTTAGATACTGTACACATTCGAAAGGGATATCCGTATTGATAAAATCTACGCCCAAATCGGAAAAGGCCTTCCAAGCGGTCTTTGCATCGGGCGTGGCCCAGAAACGGAATGGTTTTTCGAAGGCATGCGCTTTATCTATGGTACCCGACACAATTTTTAGGTCATTGGCAGTCAGCCTCCCTTTGCCGTTCCATTCGGAGAAATTCCTGAAGCTCAGACTGATAAGGGCTATTTTTTCGAGGATGGCCGGATTTTCTATGGCATCCAAACTTTGATGATCGAAAAAAATATAATCCGGATAGTCCAGGTATTCCAATGGTTTCGGACGGTTGCCGGAAATGGTGATGGTTATGCTATTATCCTCATGAATAAATGGATACTTTTCCAAGGTTTTGATGATGGCATCAAGCGTGGCATAGGGTTCCGACTTGATATCGATAAGTAGTTGTAGTTGTTTTGGGCGGTCCAGTCCAAGGGCAAGTGCTTCTTGCAGAGGTTCGAAATAAAGCCGTTCCAAACTCC
>NZ_JBGTHY010000062.1:0-4840 GCF_041745955.1 Pricia sp. | reverse complement strand
TTCACTCTTCTCTGATATGAATGGTATATGCCTTTTTAGGATTTTGCCTCAGCAGCATATCGATTTCCTTTTGGGTAAAACCGTTCTGCTCGAGCTGGGGGATCAATTTCGTAAACAGGTCAGTGTACCCCCTGTAGCTCCCGCCGTTCTTTTCTCCCACAGTGTACCATCCGGCGTCGTGTGAAATCAGGATATGATCCAATATTCCCCCGTCCTTGAGCTCCAAAAGCGTTTTTACGAACCAGTCGATGTTTCCGGTACCGTCAGGTTCGTTGGGAGTCCCGCCATCAATGTTGTCCAATGAGATCCACGCTCCCTGGCCGGCCGCTTGAAGGTAACCGGGGATGGTTCCGTTCTGGGCATGTGTCCAAACGAATGCGCTTGGGGAGACTCCCATTTCCTTTAGCAAACTGATCTGTGCCATTGCGGGCGAATCGCCTCCAGTATGGGAAACAATGGCCATACCGGTCTCCAAATGGGTAAGCCCCGCGGCCCTTACCAAGTTCTTGTGTGTTTCGGAAAGATTTTCCTCGTTTTCCACGGATATCTTTATAAAGCCCGGTCTGATACCGGAACCTTCGATTCCGTGTTTGAACTCCTTGATCCAATGGGACGCCATTTGCTTTGCAGGGGCATTCATTACCCCTTCAGGAATGAATTTGTTGTTCCCAGACCCGTAATAGCCTGTATTGGTAAGTATATGGATACCGGTCCGGTCCGCCAGTTCTTTTAGGACATAGGGGTCGCGGCCGAGATAGGCAGGGGTACAGTCCAAAAAAGTAGTGACGCCATATTCCTTGACCTCCTCCAGATAGGGCAGTGCGCGCTCCACGATTTCGTTCCTGTCCCAACGGTGATGGCCCGTGCTGTCCGCTCCAATCCAATCGACCATGATATGCTCATGGATAAGGGGAAGGCCCATTTCCTCTGGTTCGATCGGTCCGCTTACGGTTATGATCTGTGCCATGGCATCGTATGGGGCGATGGTGGCCAGAAAGATCAAAATATGTCCAAAAAACTTTTTCATTGCTACTATTCTACCGTTTAGGATACAAAATTATCATTTTTGTGAATACTACAAATTGCCCAGAGCTCTACTTGTCCTCATCTAGATCAGGACTTTAGGGATGGACACTTGCATTTCCTCTCAACCATCATTTTTTCTTATCCTAATTTGAAAAGCCTTTTTCGGATTTCTCACCAGAATTTGATGGATATCATCCTCCGTAAATCCATTGGCCAACATTTCAGGAATGAAGCTTTCAAAAATCGCTTCAAAACCTCTTATAGGGCCACCGCTTGGAAAACCATTTCCATCATGGGACAATAGTATTTTATGAAGCAAGTTCTTTTGTTTAAAGAGTTCGATTCTTTCAATATATTCATTTATGCCGGATTCGTTGGCACCATCAAGTGAAATCCAAGATCCTTTAGCTGCCAGATCAAGTAAAACCATATCGTCCTCAACTTTATTGGCGTGGGTCCAGATCCAGGCGCTGGGATGAATATCGTTATCCCTTAGAAGCTGCATCTGCAACTGAAGTGCTTCCATATTCTTTCCGGTATGTACGGCTATTGTAAGGCCCGTGCTCAAATGGGTCAAAATTCCGGCCTCGAAAAGTTTTCTGTCGATATTTGAAGGAGGACTACCATCATCAAATGCCAATTTGATAAAGCCAGGCTTGATGTCCGTTCCTTTAATTCCGTTTTCAAATTCGTCGATCCATATTTCCGAGATGGCCTTAGCGCTGGCCCCGTATGCGGATTCCGGAATGTATCGGTCATCCGCTGCACCGTAAAATCCGGTATTTGTAATAATCCGTATGTCCGTAGCGTCCGATATCATTTTCAATAGATCGACTCTTCTACCAAAATATTCCGTTGTGCAATCAAAAATGGAATTAACACCCAGCGATTTTAACTTTTTTAAATAAGGGATTACTTGATCGAACAATTTAATACTATCATAGTTCTGGGTCTCGTTTATTTCTTTGCCATAATTCGACATTATGTGCTCGTGGGTCAACGATATTCCTAACTCTGAAGAATTAATTGGACCATGTACGGTATTGATTTGATTTAAAGCCTTGCTGTTTTGACAGCTAGCAAAAAGGGCTGCTAACTGGATTGCAACAAATAGCTTGATTGCGATAATCTTCATAAGACACTATTTATTATCCTTTATTTGAACTTTAAGATTTACGATAGGGTGTCCTATTATCCCCTTTTTGAACTTTGCTATTGACTAATTTTTAAAAATAGGCGACCTCGAAACGCGAAACTTTCATTGACCGTAAAGTTCGATTAAAGCCGACGTTGTAGCTAGTTCCTTTAGCGGTAATCTGGATTTTCAAACTCCCATCGCTCTCCATCATCCCATTCCTTTCGAGAATTGCCATAATTTGAATAACCACTATTATTTTTTAACATTAATGCTAAATGAAGCAAATTATAGGTCATAAATGTGGTATTCCTATTCGTGAAATTACTATCAAAGCCCACAGGATTATTCAGTTTTTCTCCTTCCCATTCTGTATCTTCATAACTCGGTCCTGGACCTACTTTTCCAATCCATCCGCAATCTGCCTGGGGTGGTATGGAATAACCTACGTGTTGGAGTAAGTACAGTATTCCCATCGCACAATGTTTTATACCATCTTCATTACCGGTAACAATGCAACCACCGACTTTACCATAATAGACATATTGAACCTTTATCATTGGTTTGACTACTCATAGAATAAAGTCTTTCGATTAATTTTTGAGCTTCTGACGATTTTTCGCCTAACCAAATTGGTGTTCCTACTATAAGAACATCCGCATCTAGAACCTTCTTTGATAGTTTTGGCCATTTGTCAACTTCCCACCCATACTCGGTCATATCAGAATAAACACCACTTGCTATTTGATGGTCAACTAATCTGATCTCATCAACTTTGACGTTTTCCTTGGTCATAATTGTTTTGGAAACTTTCATCAAGGTTTTGGTGTGGCTTTCTTGTGGGGATTTTTTAAGAGTACAATTTATATACATCACTTTTAACTCACTAAAATCAATTTTTTTCATAATCACTTATTTTATTATAGAGCGTGCTATTCGGTAGGGCAAACCTGGCTATTTGTTTCCGGGGGACCGATATTTATTTAAAGATAGAAATTAAATTGAGAGCAAAATCAAGCTGTTTGGTTTGAGCCTTTATTATTGTATACAGTTTACAATTCAATTCCAGGAGCCAATATGAACTTAAAGATGAATGTTAATAGTATCAGCACTCCTGTTCCTAAAAGTGACAACTTACCGATTCCTTTGTTAGTTGAAATACTCACTTCTTTAATACTATCGGAGTTTTGCCAAGGAAATATAAAAATCATTCCACTCATAATAGGATAAATGATACTTAGTAACGCAATTACGGGAAGGTATAAAATTGTAATTATAAGGGAACCGATTACCCAAGGTAAAAACAGAACATGGAAGGAGAAGTTTTTCCTCGACTTCCCATTTTCCACCCACTTTTTATTGTAACTGAACCGCAAATAGGGAGCGGTTATTTTATAGGCAACAAAGACCAATAACAGTGCGGCAATAATTGCTAAAACTATCTGAATCCAAAATGGGGTATTTAATATACCATATACTTTTCCTATATCTCCATTTTTAAATAAAAATCCAGTCATCAAATATCCAAGAAAGTTAAACAATCCTAGTACAGAAAACCACAACAGGAAAAGATGTATCCATGTGTGGGATTTCCCCCGAATATTAAAATATACCCCACTTGTTAAAATTCCCTGCATCAAACTAATGAGAGGTCCAGCAAAGGCTATTGATGTTTTTTGATTTGTAGTTAGGTGCTCGATTGATAAGTGTTCAACATAATTATGATGAATTATGGGATTACTTTCGAAAAACGAGCCAATAATCGCGTGTAGGAACTCGTGAATAATAGTCGTTAGCAAAAAAGCTATTATATATACAATGGCCGAATTAATTGTAATCGTGTTTTTCTCATTCATATTTTTCGCCAATACTTCAAAATTGCACGCAATTTATATGGAAACAAAAATAGTTGCTTAACGTTTCTATTTAGCGGATATAGCGACAATCGACTGCTCTCTAGAGGTTTAACAATAATCGTTTATCTGAACTTTAGTTTTAGCTCCGTTCTTTGCAAGAATTCGTGCCTTTTTGTTCCGCGGGGCAATTTTTTTCTATTGGTCTGATGCTGCAAATTCTTTTACAATGCTGTTCCGTATTCCAAGCAAATCCGTCATATATTTTTTAAGGAACAAATTCTCCGCTAATTTACCCAAAACTCCCAAAGGGGATTTATAATCAAAAAAATCCTTCAAAAAGGTTCCGCCATTCAGGTCCGTAAAATGATGTTCTTGCCTAAAATTCTTGAAAGCTCCATTAACCATTTCGTCCACAAAGAAGTTCGGTCGGTCAGATTCCGTCACTTTGATGTAAGTCTTTGGTAAATGCCGAAATGTTTAGCTTTCCAAGCAACGGATTCATTAAGTCCGATCAGTCCACTTGTTTTTCCTGCGATTGCTTCTTCATTGGTATATTCAGTTGAAATTCTGTGCAGGTCGAGAATACTACGGGAAAGGTCGAATACTATTTCTTTATCCGCTTTTATTTCAGTCCTGAGTTCAATCCTCGGCATAGTGGTATGCAGGTTAACAATCGTTTACTTAGGGCTTGCTGATTTTCGTAAGGATTATAAACTTTAGGCCGCTACGGTTCGGTACGCATTTCGGCGACCATTTCCGATCGGTGCAAAAACCTTGCTCAAGAGCCCTTTCATGACGCCGGGAAATTCCCCATAACGGAACA
>NZ_JBGTHY010000061.1:0-19692 GCF_041745955.1 Pricia sp. | reverse complement strand
CCTTCGCGTGGGGTATGTCGTTGCACAGGAAGCTACTTTAGATAAAATTCAAGCGGTGACCCGTGGCGGTATGGGCATTACCTATCCCTCGATATTCGCCGCCTCCGCCAGTATGGACGATATCGAATTCCAAAACAAATCCAGAAAACTGAATCGGGAATGCCGAGAGTTTGTCTATACGACTTTGGATAAAATGGGCTACGAATACGTGCCCTCCTCTACCAGCTTCATCCTATTTCCGATTGAAATGGAAGGGGAAGCTTTCCTAGAAAAAATGACCGCACAACAAGTGGGTGTCCGAGCTTTTGATATTATGGACAAAAACTGGTGCCGTGTCAGTATGGGTACGATGGCCGAGATGAAGCTTTTCGCCACCGCCCTTCAGAAAGTATTGGTTTAAGTTAAGTTGGCCCGAAGAGCCGGGTTTTGCGAACGATTTGCCTCGATACGCAGATTATCCGGCTTTGATGGGTTACTGCTACTTGTTTTGAACACTATGTACAATCCCTTAAACTTAAAAATGCCATGAATTTCGCCCTTCAAAATACCCTAGAACTTGTTTTGGTCATCGGTCTTGGACTTCTCCTTCAAAAAAAAATAGCGAAACAAGATCTAAAAGGCGTTAAAACTATCATTCTCAGTGTGGCGCTGCCCGCTGTTATATTTGTCGCCCTTCTAAAAATAAAATTGGAAAGTTCCCTATTGATCTTTCCCTTGCTGGCCCTTGCCTTTAATTTGGTCATGTTCTTGGCGTCTAAATATGTGCTTTCCGTTTCCCTGCCGAAAGAAGAGGGCGCCAAAAGGCGTACCCTAATGATGTTGCTTCCCTCTTTGGCCCCCGGGCTCTCGTGCTTTCCGTTTATCGTCGTCTATCTCGGCGACGACTCATTGGCCCTGGCGGCCCTGGCGGATGTAGGCAATAAAATTTTCGTTTTGATTTTGCTCTATATGCTTGCTATGCATTGGTATCAATTACACTCCCTAAAAGCTATAAAGACCTCTTCAAAAAGCAAACTTCGCGACCTTGGTTTGGCCTTGTTGAATGAACCCATTAACATGGTGATCATTGTCGGACTTACGCTTTTGGCATTTGGCCTGAACCTTGAATCGCTTCCTATTTTTTTACAGCATACCATTGGTGACCTAAAAATGATCATGACCCCTTTGATATTATTGTTTATAGGTATGGCGGTACGTATAAAATCCGGGGAATTCGGTATCATCATTTCCCTATTGGCAAGGCGGGCGGGAATCACTTTTTTATTGTCCGCTACTTTCGTCTTTTTATTCCCGGCACTGAGTCCCACACTTATTTTATTATTGGTAGTATTTCCGCAAAGTGCCTGTAGTTTTTGGCCTTTTGCCCATATGAGCGCTATCACCACCTTGGAGGAAACCGATGCGCAAAAAAAACCGACTTTTGATATCGATTTTGCGGTCAATGTCCTGGCCTGTTCCCTGCCCTTTTCGACCGTTTTGGTTATCGGCATTTTTTCCTTTGACCAGCTGTTTATTGACCCCATAGTCTTATTGGCCTGCGGAACTTTATTCGTAGGGACTTCCTTCGTACCAGATTTGATACATCGATGGAAAGGGAATCCGCAGTCGGAACCATCCGGGAACTATGGTACCTACGTAGGCCTGAACCCCCAATCGCATTCTTCGGAGGACAAGTGAAAGTTTACCCAATTAACATATTGGAAGGCGCATACCGTTTAAATTATCCCATATTTATCCCTTACTATTGAATCTATTTTATCCAATACTACAGAATCCGTACACCAAAAAAGTACATAAGTTTTAAACCTATGGATAAAATTCATTGTTCATAAAATACCTTTCAAATGAAAATCGGTATCCCTAAAGAAATCAAGAACAACGAAAGCCGCGTGGGCATGACCCCAGGGGGTGTGTTCGAACTGAAAAAAAAGGGCCATACGGTCTACGTGCAGTCCAAAGCCGGGGAAGGCAGCGGCTTTTTTGACAAAAATTATGAAAAGGTCGGTGCCCTAATTTTGAATACGCTGGAAGAAATTTATGAAGCGAGCGAAATGATAGTGAAGGTAAAGGAGCCTATTGAAAGGGAATACCCTCTTGTCCGGGAGGGTCAGATCGTTTTCACTTATTTCCACTTCGCGTCCAGTGAACCCCTGACCAAGGCCATGATTGCCAGTAAATCGATATGTATAGCCTATGAAACGGTCGAGGATGAGGAGGGAACGTTACCTCTGTTAACCCCGATGTCGGAGGTCGCAGGTAGAATGGCGATTCAACAGGGCGCTAAATATCTCGAAAAACCGGTTAAAGGCAGAGGTGTGCTTTTAGGAGGCGTTCCCGGCGTTGCGCCCGGTAAGGTTCTAGTGCTCGGTGCCGGGGTCGTGGGGATACAAGCGGCCAAAATGGCGGCAGGGTTAGGTGCCCATGTCACTATTATGGACATTAACATGAAACGCCTGCGGTATGTGAACGATGTAATGCCGCCACACGTGGTGACCGAATTTTCAAACGAATTCAATATCAGGAAACATATAAAGACCCATGACCTCATCATTGGCGGGGTTTTACTAAAGGGGGCAAAAGCGCCCAACCTGATTACCCGCGACATGCTTAAGGATATGCGCCCCGGTACCGTTATCGTCGATGTAGCCGTAGATCAAGGGGGATGTGTAGAAACCACAAGACCAACGACCCATGAAGATCCTGTTTATATCATTGACGATATCGTACACTATTCCGTAGCCAATATGCCCGGCGCGGTGCCCTACACCTCAACCATGGCCCTTACGAACGTTACCCTGCCCTATGTACTTAAACTTGCAAACCTGGGTTGGAAAAAAGCCATCGAATCTGATGATGCCCTTCGCAAGGGCTTGAATATTAGCGAAGGAGAAGTAGTGTACAATGAAATTATAGAGACGTTCGGTTGGAACTGATCTATACGATTTCTGAATACACCCCACGAAAAAGCTCCCGTACTTTTTTTTGAGAGCTTACATGCTATAGGTCTCAACGGGAATCCGCTCTATTTCTTGACCTCTATTGGCACACGATAAACGATTCCCTGCTCAAATGTTCCCCTATTCAATTTCTCGAAGTCGATACTGTTCCGAATAAAGGCTGCTAAATTCTCATTTTCTGTTTCTATCGATAGTACTCTTAGGTAATTTCCGGTATCCACCGCAATGCGAACTTCCGCCTTGGAACCTCGAATATCATCAGGTATTTTAAACTCCCCTAACATACTGTAAATCTGAGCGGCGATTATCTTGGCGGCTTTGGGCTCGTGCCGATCTAGGTTTCTTTCCGAGGCATGGCCTACATTAAAAGTAACTACGGTCAGTGCGATAAATAGTATTTTCTTCATATCAATAAAGCGTATTTTGTGAAGGTAATTTATTCCTTATATAAAGATATGACAAAGAATCGCTTCCCAATTATGTATTTAATAAAAATTAACATGAAAAAATAAGAATGTCAAAAAATGATATTAAAATCTACCGAATCGTTAGCCTTTGATTACTGGTGCCGCTAAAATTGTTTGGGAAAAACATGTTGACACTAACCTAATTTCGGAACGGATTACAAAAAAGGGACGCCTTATTGAAGGGCATCCCAAATAAATGAACTACCTCGACTCAAATATCCGAGGTACAAATTTCAAAAAAAAGTAAATCCTAAATTCCCGGAAATAGAAAATACGATGCAAGCATCGGGGAATTCAACCCTAAAAGGATTAAAGGATAAAATGTTAGTTCAAGACGTCCTTTACCTTATCTGCAGCTTCCTGAAATTGAACGGCCGAATGGACCGCCAAGCCTGAATTATCGATAATTTCTTTCGCAAGCTCGGCATTGGTGCCCTGCAAACGGACGATAATCGGTACTTTCATGGCATCGCCCATGTTCTTGTAGGCATCAACAATGCCTTGTGCTACACGATCGCAACGCACGATACCTCCAAAAATATTGATTAAAATGGCTTTTACGCCATCGTCTTTCAAGATAATACGAAAAGCTTCTTCAACTCTTTTGGCATCAGCGGTACCCCCTACATCCAAAAAATTGGCCGGTTCGCCGCCCGCCATTTTTATTAGGTCCATCGTGGCCATTGCCAGTCCGGCACCGTTGACCATACAGCCGACGTTGCCATCTAGGTCAACGTAGTTTAGTCCGACGGCGCGAGCTTCCACCTCGATGGCGTTTTCTTCACGCAGGTCACGCATCTCGGCATATTTCTTTCTACGGAACAATGCGTTGTCATCGATGGACACCTTGGCATCGACCGCCATTATTTTATCATCCGACGTCTTTAAAACCGGATTGATCTCGAACATGCTCGAATCGCTTTCGGAATACGCCTTGTACAAAGCGGTGACGAATTTTGTCATTTCCTTGAAAGCCATTCCCGACAGTCCCAAATTGAAGGCAATTTTTCGTGCCTGAAATGGCATCAGTCCCGTTGCCGGATCAATTTCCTCGTTAAAAATAAGATGGGGCGTTTTATCGGCTACTTCCTCGATATCCATGCCCCCTTCTGTGGAGTACATGATCATATTTCTTCCGGTGGCCCGGTTCAAGAGAACGGACATATAGAATTCGCTGGTTTCGCTATCCCCTGGGTAATACACATCTTCCGCTACCAACACTTGATGCACCTTTTTACCTTCAGCAGAGGTTTGGGGCGTAATCAGTTTCATACCTATAATATCGCTTGCGATCTGCTCGACTTCCTTTAGGTTTTTGGCCAGTTTGACCCCACCGCCTTTTCCACGACCGCCCGCGTGCACTTGGGCCTTGATCACATGCCAGCCCGTGCCGGTTTCGGCGGTCAGCTGTTTGGCCGCATCTACGGCTTCCTTGGCATTGTGGGCTACGATGCCGCGCTGAATGCGCACGCCGAAGCTTTCCAGTATCTCTTTTCCTTGGTATTCGTGAAGATTCATATATTAAGGTATATTTAGGTTCAGTTACAAAAATAGGGAAATTAGTTGGCAGTATTTAAAGTTCAAACCCAAGTGTCAAGTTCAAGTTCAAAATTTGCCGGGTGCCCGGTGCTACTGTCCACTGCTAGTGCCACTGCCAACCGCCAATTAGCACTAAACCTTAAAGTCCTTAAAATCGAGCGGATCGAAATTCCGGAAATCGCCGTTCATCTCTATAGTTTTTTTGGTGCGATCGACTTCCTGCAAGACCGCAATGGTCGAAACCAAATGTGATTTTATAAAGGCCAGTCGCTCACTTTCTTTCTGTAATTGCAACAAGTGGTACTCTTGCTCGAAAGAAAGTCCCATTTTATGCGCCAATACGTAACTGTTGAACTTTTCAACGGGCAGCGGCGTAAAGGGCACATCCATAAGTTTGTAGAGCTCGTGCAAATTATAGAGCACCTCGATTTTGGTAGCTTTATCGGAATCGTTTACATTATCAAGAAACTCAATTTCTCCGCCAGCGTAAAGTTTTCCCTTCATCTCATTGTCAAAATTGAGAATACGGAAAACTTGCCGCGCCACGCAGGTAACGTCCATTTCACCGCTTTCATAGGTGTTTACGATTTCTACCAGTTGAACCTCGGTACCAAAGGCCACACTATTGTTGATATAGACCGGAATGCCAAAAGTGACCGCCTCTCTTCTACAGTCCCGGATCAGCTGTTTATAGCGCTCTTCGAAAATGTGGAGCGGAACGGTCTCACCGGGGAAAAATATAGATTGTAGCGGGAATAATGGTAATTTCATAAGGTTTAATTTTGGATAAAAATACAACTCAAACAAATAATCGACAACTTAGTATTGTACCTGTTAAAACTTCAGGATTCTAAAGGTGGAAGGATAAATGCAATACAAATGTTACAAAAACAACAAATTGTTGTATTTTTTATATTTTCTCTGTTTTCCTTGTCCATATCGGATGAAGGGGTTAGTTTTGTATCAAACTGTAAAGTCCATGAAAAATGCCGATTTATTAAAGATTGCCGCTACCTATGGTGATCCCGTCTATGTTTATGATTCGGAAAAGATAGTATCACAGTTCCAACGCCTGACGAACGCGTTCAGTGGTGTTAAAAATTTAAAGCTCAACTATGCGGCCAAGGCGCTATCGAATATGGCGATACTCAAATTGATGAACAGTCTGGGCAGCGGTCTCGATACCGTTTCCATACAAGAGGTTCAATTGGGACTATTGGCAGGATTCAAACCTGAGGATATCATCTTTACACCGAACGGGGTATCGTTGGAAGAAATCGAGGAAGCCTCAAAGTTGGGCGTTCGCATCAACATCGATAACCTGTCGATATTGGAACAGTTCGGCAACAGGCATCCGGATATCCCCGTGTGTGTACGCATCAATCCACATGTGATGGCCGGAGGAAATTCCAAGATTTCGGTGGGACATATCGATTCGAAGTTCGGAATCAGCATCCATCAAATTCCCCATTTGCTGCGCATCGTCGAACTGACCAAAATGCACGTGAACGGCATTCATATGCATACGGGGAGCGATATTTTGGATATCGATGTTTTTCTTTATGCCTCGGAAATCCTTTTCGAGACCGCACAAAATTTCAAGAACCTTGATTTCATCGATTTCGGAAGCGGTTTCAAAGTACCTTATAAGGAAGGGGATATACAAACAAACGTCGAGGAGCTCGGAAAAAAATTGAGCGCCCGCTTCAACGAATTCTGTAAGACTTATGGTAAAGAATTGACCTTGGCCTTCGAACCGGGTAAATTCTTGGTCAGTGAGGCGGGACACTTCCTAGCCCGTGTCAACGTTGTAAAACAGACCACCTCGACGGTATTCGCCAGTATTGATTCCGGATTCAACCATTTGATCCGGCCAATGCTTTACGGGGCTACGCATCAGATATTGAATATTTCCAATCCCGAGGGCCGGGAGCGCTACTATTCCGTAGTCGGCTATATCTGTGAAACCGATACCTTTGCGAGCAACAAGCGTATCAACGAAATTTCGGAGGGTGACATTCTTTGCTTTAAAAATGCCGGGGCCTATTGCTTCACTATGGCGAGCAACTACAACTCCCGATTCCGCCCGCCCGAGGTTTTATGGCACGAAGGCAAGGCTATTTTGATCCGGGAACGGGAGACCTTCGACGATCTGATCAAGCATCAAGTGGATGTGAAGAATCTGTTTGCACCAAAGAATAAACTTAAAAAGGAAAAGGCCGGGTAAAATAAAATATCGATATTTTCGTTGTTCTGGTATGGTTGTTGGAAATCTTCCACAATAAATCCTTCTTTATGAAAACGATTTCAAACTATATATCCAAAACAATCCTTTTTATAGGTATCGGTCTCACCTTTCTTTCCGCCGAGGCCCAAGAAGTCGAGTGGATCTCATGGAGCGAGGCTGCGGAACTGGTGTCCACCGAAAAAAATCCAAAGAAAATATTCATCGACGTGTATACGGATTGGTGTGGATGGTGCAAAAAGATGGATAAGGATACCTTTCAAAACGCAGAAGTCGCCGCTTACATGGCCAAGAATTTCTATATGGTCAAATTGGATGGCGAGGGCAAGGAACCTATTGAATACAAGGGAAAGACCTTTAAATTTGTACCACAGGGAAGAAACGGCTACCATGAATTCGCCGCTACCTTGATGCAAGGCCGCTTAAGTTATCCGACCACGATTTTTTTGGATGAGGAAATGAATATGCTCTCCCCCGTGCCCGGCTACCAAAAACCCAAGCCCTTTCTGGATATCGCCAAATATTTTGGGGATGATATTTATAAGGAGAAGGACTGGAAGGCCTATAGTGGGGCTAGTGGGAGGTAGAAGTAAAATTCAAGTTCAAGTTCAGACTTAAATTTCAAAAGTTGATCTCCTAATTTTCTATCGACTATAGTTTGGCGACTCCTTTGTAATCGTTACATCGTGCGGATGGCTTTCGTGTATACCGCTGGAAGTAATTTTTACAAAGCGGCCATTTTCCTTTAGGGCGGCGATATCCTTGGCCCCGCAGTAGCCCATTCCGGCACGTAACCCGCCTACGAACTGGTGGATACTTTCGTAAAGTTCGCCCTTATACGGTACACGGCCCACAATACCTTCCGGTACCAATTTTTTGATATCGTCTTCGACATCCTGAAAATAGCGATCCTTGCTACCTTCTCTCATGGCCTCTACAGAACCCATACCTCGGTAGGATTTGTATTTTCTTCCCTCGTAAATAATCGTTTCCCCGGGAGATTCTTTCGTACCGGCAAGCAAAGAGCCGAGCATTACGGTGTCCGCTCCGGCAGCTATGGCCTTGGGAATATCTCCCGTATACCGAATGCCCCCATCGGCAATCACGGGAACACCGCTACCTTTAATAGCGGCGGCCACTTCAAGAACAGCGGAAAATTGCGGGAAACCAACACCGGCTACGACACGTGTTGTACAAATAGAACCGGGTCCGATACCCACTTTGACCGCATCAGCCCCGGCTTCGACCAAATATCGGGCCGCTTCCGCCGTAGCGATGTTGCCGACGATAACGTCGAGATCCGGGAATTTCTTTTTGATTTCCTTTAAAACGTTGACCACACCTTGGGTATGTCCGTGTGCGGTATCAATAACCACAGCATCGACACCGGCATCGACCAATGCGGCTGCCCTATCGACAGCATCTGGGGTGACCCCAATGGCGGCGGCCACACGTAATCGGCCATAGGTATCTTTACTGGCAATCGGTTTTTGGGTCAATTTCGTAATATCACGAAATGTAATCAGCCCGACCAATTTGTAATTATCGTCTACTACGGGCAGTTTTTCGATTTTGTTTACCTGCAGAATGTCCTCCGCCTGTTCAAGGGAAGTCCCCTCCCCTACGGTCACCAGATTCTTTTTGGTCATGACCTCGGAAATCGGTCGTTCATTGTTCTTTTCGAAGCGCAGGTCACGATTGGTAACGATTCCGAGCAACTTCCCTTCGGCATCGACGATGGGAATGCCACCGATACTATATTCCTTCATGTTCGCCTTGGCGTGCTTGACCTGGGAATCTAAAGGCAGCGTCACCGGATCAATGATCATACCACTTTCCGCCCGTTTTACCTTGCGCACCTTTACGGCTTGCTGCTCGATGGTCATGTTCTTGTGCAGGACCCCGATACCACCTTCCTGTGCCATGGCGATGGCCATTTGTGATTCGGTAACCGTATCCATGGCTGCGGAAACGATGGGGACATTGATGGTGATGTTCCGTGTAAATTTGGACTGGATGTTTACTTTTCTGGGAAGTACTTCGGAGTAGGCGGGGACGAGCAGTACGTCGTCGTAGGTGAGACCTTCGCCTAAAATTTTGTTGCTGTGGGCTTGCATGCAATTATAGATTTAATTGCGTGCAAATGTAGTGAAAAAAGACATAGTACCGCTGTCCACAGCCTGTCTCTTTCTATTCTTTTTTACCCTATCACAGTTTGAACTGTAACGTGGTATACAAAGTTCGAGGTTGGGCGGGGATAATACCGGGACCGGGGTAACCCGTGGCCCTTTGGGTAAAATAGCTGTTATCTAAAAGGTTGTTGATGCCCGCTTCGAGTTTCCAATTTTTATAGGAATAGGAAAGGCTTAAATCGAGAATATCATAGGCCGGGATGCTTCCTTCAATGCCGCGTTGATTGTCGTCTACATCTTGCGGTGCATTTGTGGCATCCGTGAACTGTTTTGAGAGATACGTATATTGAAAACTGCCCAAAAGGTTCCCGTACCCGAAATTAAGTCCGGTTTTTAGATTGACATCGGGAATAAATTCAACTTGGTTGCCTTCGACGTTGTTTTCTTCCGAGGATAGGTATTCCGATCGGGTCAGGGCCAGGTTTACAAAATAGTTCAATTTCAGTTTTTCGGTCGCCGGGAAAAATGTTTCTTGTATATTCAAGTCCCCAAAACTCTCCAGCCCGTACATAAATGCGGTACCGATGTTGCCCCTGAAGCGGACCACGTTTCCCGTTTCTATTTCTTGACCGTTGGCACCGATACGGGTCTGGTTCTTCAATACTTCCCCCAAACGGTCATCGTACAACAGGCCAAAAGCACTTACATCGTAGGATAAAAGATTTTTAAGGCGACCTCTTGCTCCGATATCCGCCGTAAAGCCGTCTTCGTCGGTAATATTCGGGTCTACCTGAAAGGAAGGGTTGACCGTTTGGATATCGGTAAAGGTTACCGAACGATAATTCTGGGAGAAATTGGCGTAAAGTTCCATGCCCGAAAGCGCTTTGAAGGTAGCACCTATGCCCAATAGTACGAAGGTACGGTCAAAAGTGCGTGCGTCTTCGATTTCTTCGTTCAGTATCACGTTCCCCGCCAAGTCCTCTGCGATATTCTTGTACGTTCCCTCGCTCTGTGTTTTAATATGTTCCAGTCGAAATCCCGGGGTGAGCGTGAATTTGGGACTCAAATTAAATATATTTTCCCCGAAAAGGGCCAGGTTCAGGTTCGGATATTCAAATTGGGATTGAGGTTCGTAGTTGGGATATTGCGCATCTGTAAAGCTAAAATCGGCATCCGAGGCGGTGGTGCCGGAACCCTGTTTTTGTTGGTTTTGGGATTGATAGTATTTAGCTCCTAAAAGTAGCACCGCATCTTTGTCCCTGATCTTGTATCGGGTCAAAAGCCGGGCCTCTGCGCCCCAGTTCCTAAAGTCGGTGACCAAGAGTTCGCGCGGTTCGTTCAGGTCGTCGGGTTGCGAGACCCGGTTGGTACGGAAGCCCAAGGCCTTGCGCGTGGCATCGAGCCCAAAAAGGTTCAGACTAAAATCGGTCTTGGACGAAAACTGATGGTCCAACCGCAGGGAATACAGTTTCCAGTCCACCCCGAACCAATTCCGGCTACGATTGCTAAAGCTTGGGTCTTCATAAAACTGGGCATCGGTCAGCCCACCGGCCTGTTTGGCCAGATAATCCATAAAGGTGGTCTCCAAGGTGAGTTTGGTCCGGTCGGTAAATTGATAATCGATATGGACGTAGAAATTTTTGCTGTCGTACTGGGAATTCGGTCGAAATCCGTTTCCATCCTTATAATTGAAATAGGTATAATAGCCCAACTTGCCGACCGTGCCGCCCAGGCTGTTAAAACTGGTAAACAAATCGTAGGAGCCCAAGGTCTGCCGGGATACCAGTTCGATCTTTTTATCGGGATCCGGCCGTTTGAACTTAAAATTGACCAAGCCCCCGAACTGGGTGCCGTATTGCAGGGATGCCGCCCCTCGGATGACCTGAATTTCCTCCAAGGCCTCTGCCGGTGGCGTATAGTAACTTTCGGGATAGCCAAGCACATCGGCACTGATGTCGTAGCCGTTCTGGCGGGTATTGAAGTTGGAAGTCCGGTTGGGATCCAGGCCCCTACCTCCGATATTCAATTGCAGCCCGGCATCGCCGCTATCGTAGATATTGAGGCCGACGACCTGGCTGTAGATCTGCCGGGCATTGTTGGCGGCCATATTTCCGGTTAGGCCCGACATCAGCACTACTTCGCTTTTTTTGCCCGCATAGATGGCGGTGCCCTCTACTTTTTTAAGCTGTTTCAGGGCAAAGACCTGTTCGCGTTGTTGGGTGACGACCACTTCCGAAAGCTGTTCGCCTAAAGGTTCCAAGACCGCATCGAGAACGGTATCCGATGTAATCTGAAAATTAATCTTGTTTACCCGATATCCGTAGGCAAAAACAATCAGTTGATAGTTGCCCTCGGGGATATTATTCAGTACATATTCCCCATCGGAATCCGTATTTGCAAACAGGTCCAAGGCTTTAAGGTATACCTCGGCCTCTGAAAGCACTTGGCTCCCAGGGTCGGTAATGGTGCCCGAAAGTCCGTATTGCGCCTGCCCTGTTTGCCATACGGCCAAAAATAAAATGAAGCAACTAAATTCCTTTAATGACATCGTTGAAGGGGATTATCCATGGTTTATGTGCAAATGATTCCTTTTTTGCGGCCAAGTCCACTTTCGGATCGATCATGGGCGTACTCAAACGTCCGTTCAAGCTTACATAGCTCTCGACGAACACCTGAATGTTCTTGTGGCCATCCTTTTGGAAATGATCTCTTAAAAAATGGGCATATTCTAAAATAAAATCCGCCTGAAAGGCCATTTGTTTTTCCTGAAAGGGCGTCAAAAAATCGGTATTGTCGACGTAAAAATAGGAACCGGTCATAGCGTCGACGATCTTGAACTGTGCGTATCCGGATTTTTCCACCAACATGACCCGCCATGAGAACCGATAGCCCTCCTCCGTCCAAAAAAGTTCCCCGGGATAGGCCAGATAGCGCCATGGCAATAGCAACTGGACTCCTAAAAAAACAAGGAGTACCGCATATTTGAAGCGGTTGCCGAACGTTGGTCTGTACACCAGAATTTTACCGGTATCAAAACGACGTATCCCCAAGTGGAAGAGCCTATCCAAATAACCCAAAAGTTTATGGTGAACGCCCGCATCGAAAAATATCAGGGAGGAGACGATCATAATGTAGGGGAACATCCCGATGGGGAACAGTACCCGCGTCATCAGGTGGAAAACAACGACCATCAAAAAGGCAAAAGGCCGGGTCTTTCGGTACAAGAGCAGAAAGGGAATACAAAGATCATAGGCGGCCCCGCCCCAACTGAAGGCATATTGTACCCATTCCAAATGAAAAAAATCGCCCACCAAAGGCACGTCGAATTTTGAGGGCAACCAAATTTTCAAGGGCATGGCCTGCAGGAGCCAATCGGAATTCAGTTTGGCCAGTCCTGCATAAAAATAAACGATAAACAACAGCAATTTGATACTGTTGATGGTCCAAGCCGGAATTTTTTGAAAGGATTTTTGCGGATTTTTCAAGGAATCGACCGAATAATAGGCATTGGCCGGCAAGAAAATCATTAAAAAGGCCAGGATGCTGATAAAATAATAGTGGTTGAGATAGGTGGTCTTGTCCATCAGTTCGATGTAGGTAAAACTGAGGAAGAACAAGATGATCGCCATACGGTATTTGTAGCCGATGGCCACCATGACCGCCGCTACGGCACAGACGGCAAAAACAAGATAGGTATAGATGCCTAGCGGTTTTATCCAATCAAAGCCAAAATAGGAAAAGAAAAACTGGGGCCGCACGTAGAGCTTGTCGATCCAACCGTAGCTCCAAAAGCGCAAAATACTTAGCAGCATCATACCGCCGAACAAAATGCGAAAGACCGCCAATGGGGCGGCCTCTACGGGTTTTGTGATGTATGATCTTAATTTAATCCCCATCTGAATCCACGTAGGCAATGCTGATGCTCATTGCGGATACCATATCTACTTTCAATAAAGGGACGATGCGTTGCACCTCATCGTAGGCCAGCAGCATATTGGATGGTGGATCGTTATTCTCGATTTCTTCCCGAAAGGTGCCCAAAGCCGTTACCTGCTTGCGGGCGGTATCGAACTGTCCGTTAATGATTTTATTTAGGTCCTTGCCCCCTTTGACCGCATTGAGGGCGTCTAGATAGGAGGCCAAGCTTTCGCCAGTTCCTTCGGATGCGAAGTGTTTTCCGTTAAAGAAATCCTGGGAGGCGTTCAAACCTTCCATAAACAGTGCTTTAGATACATCGCCATCATAATAGGCTTCCAGATTTCCCGGAAGGGTATTTCCTGAAAAAACACCTAGGGGAATGCCCATCTTGCCGGCCCGAAGGAATTTCTCATAATAATAGATATAGTCGTTTACAAAACGGTCAACCGAGGCCGTGGCCGAGGCGCCGTCGTTTTTCACAAAAGTGTCGCGATAGCCCTGTTGCCATTCTGAAAGCACTTGATCGGACAATGCTAACATATCCTTTAGCACCACCTCAATATAGGCGATATAAGTAGCTTTCGCCGTTTCCGAACCTAACTTTGCTACGATGGCCGCATCGGTTTCGCCCAGACCGTTGATCAGGTAATCCAAGGCCGGAAAGCCTTTGGCAACCCTGTTCGAGGGCAACTTCAGGTCATACGAACCCTTTGATGCGTTACTTTCAATGATAGCGGTATCGGAAGGATAGGAATTGAGGTTCAATCGCAGTCCCACCGCTTCCGCAGGGCCGATTTCAAACATATCTACATGCTGCCATGCTTTGTAAGCTTCCAGCCAAGCGGTGCGCAATGCGACCAGATTAGCTTCGCTGCCCTCCGATTGGAAGGTTTCCAAACCTGCGGATAGACCGTTCAGTTTTTCGGAAAAATCGGTGTAAGCGGGAATAATGATATTATCGGCCCAATTGGCCAACATGGGTCCCCTTTCAAAAGTTTCCGCAGCGGGACCGGGACCCGGATCCACGTCATCAGACATTCCCGCACTGCTCCCATTATCGGATGAACAGGCCCAAATCAAGGTCAATACCATAAACGCTCCCCAAATTCTTCGCATAGCTTATTTTTATTTATTCTAAATCAACGTTGCAAAAATAAGGGATACCCCGAAAATATCTATGGAATTTTCCCTTAAATTTTTGTCCTACTACAAGCAAATCGTATTACGCACGCTCCGGTGCTGCCTGTTCCACGGTAAAGCCGAATTTGGATGCAATGGTTTCGGAGATGGCATCCAATGTTTCGGGAGTAACATCCCAAAGTCCGTTTTCCCCATCATCCAAGAGTTGTTCCAGAAGGGCATCTACCTCCGCTTTTATGAAATACGCTTTCCCCGTGGCGGGGTTTTGGGCGAACTGAAGACTATAGATAAATCCAAAGGCTTCCGAAAGGGCATGGAAACCGCCGCCGTAGTTTGGTACTTCCTCTGCCAGGGCATTCTTTCCGGCCTGCAGGTAGAATACGCCCCTAACGGAAGGCACCAAGGCCAACTTGCTTTTAATGATGGCCGCCTGCTCATCGCGCACGGCATAGTCTTTGGCCACGATGGCCGCCCTCCCCAATTTGAAGGCCTCGTAGGAAGCGGTTATCAGATCGCTGAAATCGGGATCCTCCGCCACCTGTCCGATATAGCTTCCTAAAAATCGGTCGCCATCATTTTCGCCCGCTACGGGGTTTGACGTATCCGTATTCAGACCGAAAAGATACCCATAGGCTTCATCCCATTTATGCTCCATCGTCGTATAGGGTTTTCCCTCCTCTACTTTGCCGGCATCGTTATTGGCCCTGTTCTCGCCTTCATCTAAAACGGCGGGACTTAAATAATTGTTCACGATTTGATCCAGCGTCAGCGCCCCGATCAAACCTTTTGCTATCATTTGGTTGTATTCGAGGCCCTGGGCGTTGATGTAGCGTACCTGTTCCCCTTGCGGCACCTGCCCGGCAACGCCCGGGCTTGCGGTGGTTTCCCAGTTTACGAAGACCTCTTCGGCCTGAGCCGTGATCCAACCATCAAAATCGGAGCGTATGATGGCTTGGTCGGTAGCATTCGCGGCGAAAAGATCTGCGGAGGCCGCGGTTTTACTCTTTATATTTTTATCGGAGGCGTTCAGATCGGCATCCGTAAAATCGGCATTACCCGCTTCATGAGCGAACATGGCCTGCAATCGTTCGGCCGTATTCGTAGTATCGGACAAAGCGGAAACAAACTCGCCGCCCATTTTCAGACGGGTCGTCTGCCCGCTAAAATCTATGGTACTGGCACCTTCTCTCTCGAAAGCATAGGTAGCGGGATTTTCAATAGGATTTTCGCTACCGGTTTCACATGGAGTGCAAGTGCCACCGCAATCGACACCGGTCTCATCCCCGTTTTGGATATCATCGGTGCACGTGGGCGTAAGGGACTGTTCATCGATAACATTGTCATCGGAACTACAGGATGTAAACACAACACCGGCCGCAATAGTTAAGGCAAAGGCAATTTTTCTCATAGGATGCTCTTATTATATAGACTTGCTTATTTAGACTTGTTTTAAATAGTTGCACAAATCTAATGGATGGATATTTATCGTGCAAGACTATTTGTATTAAATCTAAATAAAAAGAGAAAATTTAACATTTTGGGGTTGACGGATTTTTAGGATTTCATCGGGTGGATATAAACCAAAAAAAATCGACTCCCGTAAGGAAGCCGATTTTCTCAAAGTTATTGGTAATTTATCTTAAGCATGCGCATTCTGCGGTGCCCAATGTGAACACAACATGCCGGGAGCCGCTTTTTGCGGATTGGCGCAGTCGCTAGTCTCGTAACGTACACAGGTTACACAGTTACGGTCATCCTTTAGTGCCGCTTTCATTTCGAAACTGTCACAAGTATAGCTGTGGCTTACTTTAACGCCATGTACTTCACATACACTACCTTCCATTATATGGTCACAGTTGATGCAGTTGTTCGCTAATCGTATAGACATAATCCCTTGATTTTTAAGTTCATGTACAATATACGGCGAAAGAATTTTAGAAACAATATAAATAGCTGATTATCAATTATTTATATTTAGATTGGTTTAAAATAAATCGAAGCTACCTTAGGCCTCACAACTGGCGCAATCTTTCTTCTGCTTGAACTTTTGGGCGGCGTTCATACTGTGTTGATAGTAGAGCGATTTTAACCCTAATTTCCAGGCGGTTACGTGAATTTTGTTGATATCCTTCACGGGCATATCGGGATGGACGATAATGTTAACGGATTGCCCTTGATCGATATGGTTCTGCCGATTGGCCGCTTGATAGATGATATCCATTTGATCTATTTCGGAATAGGTCTTAAATACCTCCTTTTCATTTTCGGTCAGGAAGTCCAAGTGCTGTACGGAGCCGTCCCTGTCGCGGATACTTCGCCAGACCTCAGTGGTGTTCTGGCCTTTTTCTACCAAAAGCTCCTCCAAAAACGGGTTCTTTATGGTCGTCTTTACCTTGGCAATATCCTTGACGTATACATTTGACCAAATGGGCTCTATCCCTTGGGAAACCTGCCCTAAAATGAAAGCGGACGATGTTGTTGGGGCAATGGCATTCAAGGTCGCGTTACGTCTACCATAGCCCTTGAGAACGGCAGGCTCGCCAAATTTTTCCGCCAATTCTCCCGAAGCTTTATACGATCTTGTCTTGATGCCTTCGAAAATCTCACTGTTCAGGTTATAGGCTTCTTGGCTGTTGAACGGAAGTTTTCTGGACTGCAACAACGAATGCCATCCCAAGACCCCTAGGCCCAACGCCCGGTTATCTTTGGCAAAGTTGTAGGCACGTTCCATAAACAGGAAGGTCTGGCGGTCTTCACGACTTTCGGAGTCGCGATAGCTTTCCAGTTTTTCGATGAATTCGGTTATTACCGCATCCAAGAAATACACCATCGTTTCCACCGCATCGGTATTCTTCCATTGGTCGTAGTGCAACACGTTCACGGACGACAGTACGCAAACGAAAGACCATTCGTCATTGGAGGGCAACATGATTTCGGTACATAGGTTACTGGCGTAAACGGTGTGTTTCTTATCCTTATATACATCGGCCGCCCCATTGTTGGCATTGTCCTTAAAGAATATATACGGATAGCCCATCTCTCCCCTTCGCTGCAATACTTTGGCCCAGAGCGCCCTTTTTTCGCCATCGCCATCGATCATTTCATTCATCCAAGCATCGGTTACCGTTACCCCATGGGTCAGCTCTTGAATAGGATTTCCTTCGGTACCTATTTCTAAAAATTCCTTGATGTCCGGATGCTCTATAGGTAAATAGGGAGAGAATCGCCCGCGACGTACCGATCCTTGGCTGACTACATCGACCATCGATTCGAAGAGCTGCATAATATGCACCGATCCTGAAGCCTGGCCGTTATTCTTGACCGCCGCTCCACGGGGACGGATCTTGCCGAAATATCCGGAAGTGCCCCCACCTAATTTGGACATCATACCCACTTCGGATTGTGTATACAGGATGTTGCCCATATCATCGGCGATATGTGACCCGAAGCAGCTGATGGGAAGTCCTCTTTCCTTTGCGAAATTGGACCATACCGGCGATGCCAAGGAGAAAAACCCTTCGGACATATATCCGTAGAACTTATCTGAGAAGCCGGGCATATCTAAAAGATATTCGGCCCTATCCGCTATTTCGCGGATGCGCTGCTCCGGGGTCACCTCTCCCGTCAAATATCCCGAGGCCAAGAAATTTCGGCTGTGTTCGGTCAGCCATTTAAAACCGTCCTGATTTTGCGGTTTGTGGTTTTTAAGCGCTTCTTTTCGTGCGTTCACGAGTTGATCGCCTTGGGAAAGCGGTTTTTTCTGTGTGTCTAAAGTGGTTTTTGGATTGTTCATTTAAAAAAGGTCATCACTGGTTATACTTTGGGTTCTTTTGCTATAATTGATGGAGCGTTTCACGAAGAAATCACCGTGTTTGGTACCAATAATCTCATCGTCGAACCATTCGGTCTGGTTCAATAGGGTTTCGTTTATTTCGAAAACCTTCGCGACCCCTATACTTGTGAGGGAATTATTAAAACGGTTCTTTATAAACTCATTGATTACGGCTTTGGGCAAGAAATCAACTTCACCTTTCTCAAAGATCCAATCCACAATCTTGCTCTCTGATGTAAAGGCGTCGGCGCACATTTGCTGGATCATCAGGGCATGTTCGTCATCGAACCAATCGGGATTCTCATTTTTGATGATCTTGATAATATCGATACCGAAATCACCGTGGATCTGTTCTTCCTTGGAGGTGGCCTCGACCACGTTCGATATCCCTTTCAACACATTTTTATGTTTGTTGAAGGCCATAATGATCAAAAATTGAGAAAATAGGGAAACGTGCTCGATGAACAGGGAGAAGAGTAAAATAGATTCCGCATACTCCTTATTATCATCGCTTTTCGCATTTTTAAGGGCGGTCTCCAAATACTGCACCCGCTTCATCATCACCGGCTTTTTCTTGAGGTTCTTGAACTCCTGGTTCAATCCCAGAATTTCAAGGAGATGCGAGTAGGCGTCGGCATGGCGTACTTCGCTTTCCGCAAAGGTGGCACCTACCGAACCGATTTCCGGCTTGGGGATTTTGTGGTAGATATCGCCCCAAAAGCTCTTGACCGCCACTTCGATCTGTGAGATGGCGAGCATGGTGTTTTTTATGGCACTACGTTCGGTTTCGGAGAGCGAGGTCTTAAAATCTTGAATGTCACTGGTAAAGTTGAACTCGGAATGTATCCAATACGAATGCCGTATGGCGGGAACATATTCATAGAGTTCGGGATACTCGTAAGGCTTCAGATTGATACGTTTTTCGAATATATTGCTCTTTCGTTTTTGGGCCTGCTCGTTCCGGTACAGGATATAGGCCTTGGCCACCTCGAAAAACCCGCTTTCCATGAGTTTTTTCTCAACAAAATCCTGTACTTCCTCAACGGTGGGCGTGTAACTTTCGTCGACGCTCTTGCGTTCAAGGAGTCCGGCGTACACCTTCTCCGAAACACGTTCGGCATCGGTAACACCGCCCACCTCAACAGCGGTCATGGCCTTTAAAATAGCATTTGTAACTTTTTGTAAATGAAAGGGTTTGGTCGTAAAATCCCGTTTGATGACCTGGGTAATTTCCATAGCAGATAGAATTAAAATGTTTGTTAACTGGACGAGTATAAAGGTCATAATTTATTCACCTTAATCCCTTGACAATGTTTTAAGTTTTTCCACAGGTTATCAACAATGGGTGGAATTAGTAGGCTGAACGGGGGTTTCGGACTGGTGATAAATTGAAAATAAAAATATTTCGTATTTGGCTTGGATTTGTAGTAAAATTTACCTAATACGCGTAAGAATTATCGTT
>NZ_JBGTHY010000060.1:0-15339 GCF_041745955.1 Pricia sp. | reverse complement strand
GTCCATTTTGGCGATTATCAGGATGCGCTGCACAGTGAAAAGAAATTTTTGTTCCACTCCCGTCTGTCGTTTGCCATGAACAGCAAAATGCTTTCGCCGAAAGAGGTAGTCGATAAGGTACTGGATTACTATTATGAGCACACGGGGGACATCCACATTTCACAGGTCGAAGGATTTGTACGCCAAATTTTAGGATGGCGCGAATATATGAGGGGCATGTATTGGGCTTTGATGCCCGATTACCGCAAATGCAACACGTTGGACAACCACAACAAGCTGCCCGACTTCTATTGGACCGGCGATACCAAGATGAACTGTTTGAAACATGCCATCACCCAAAGTTTGGACGAAGCCTACGCCCATCACATTCAACGTTTGATGATTACCGGTAACTACGCTTTACTGACCCAAGTACACCCTGATGAGATAGATGCCTGGTACCTCGGTATTTATATCGATGCCATCGAATGGGTCGAGCTTACGAATACCCGGGGCATGAGCCAGTTCGCCGATGGAGGCCTGATTGCGACCAAACCCTACGTCAGCAGCGCGAACTATATCAACAAAATGGGCAACTATTGCAGCGGCTGCCACTATAGCCATACCAAAAAACTGGACGAAAATGCCTGTCCGTTCAACGCACTCTACTGGAATTTTCTCGATGACAAAAAAGAACATTTCAGAGACAATCACCGCATGAACATGATGATGAGCCTGTTGGGGAAAAAGGATAAAAAGGAACTGGGCGAGTTAAAGGAAAGGGCGCAAGAGATAATCGAGCATCCGGAGCGGTTTTGACCCCTCGATCAGCTCTGGGCGACTTGTTGAAATGGTGCTTGATGCCTTGAGCGATTGAACCCCTATACGGAGGGCAGGCTTGAACTTTTAACACTTCCTTAACCTTCAAGCCTCATCCAACTTTTTAAGTCCGTCCGTATATAAAATAAACATCCCGCTTCGGCGTCCATATATATCCAAAAAGTCCTTCATAATCAAATTACGAAGGACTTTTTCAGTTTGGTAAGTGTTCCCTACCCTTCGGGAGGGCCAGGGAAAAGTTGTCCTTTATTCCAAAACCCCGTCAACAATACCATATTCTACCGATTCTTCGGCACCCATCCAATAGTCACGGTCGAAATCCTTCATCACTTTCTCGAAAGATTGTCCGCAATTTTCAGAAAGTATCTTGGCTCCCAGTTCTTTCGTCTTTATGATTTCTTTCGCCTGAATCTCAATATTTGAGGCCTGTCCGCGAGCACCACCACTCGGCTGGTGGATCATAACGCGGGCATGCGGCTGTATAAAACGTCTTCCTTTTTCGCCTACGGACAAAAGAATGGAACCCATAGATGCCGCAAGACCTGAGCAAACCGTAGAAACGGGACTCTTAATCTGTTTTATGGTATCATAAATAGCAAATCCGGAAGTAACATATCCACCGGGACTATTGATGATCAGCTGTATTTCCTTATTATTTTGAAGATCCAGATACATGAGGCGATCGACGACGTGTTTGGCGGAGTCGTCGTCTACCATACCCCATAAAAACACCTTTCTTTCATCGAGCAATTTCTCTTGAATGGCTTCCTGTACTTTTCCTTTTTTAGAACTCATTATTCGTTTTTTGTAGGTTGCAAAAATAATCAAATTATTCGAAAATTCGATACGGATCGATTGAACTGATCTCCCATTCATTCATATCCAAAGAAAGTTTTACATCAAAAAGTTTATCTTTGGGCAAAACAGAAGAAAATGAAATACCTTACTACTTTTGCCCTATTGGGAATCGTGTTTTTCACAAGCTGCAAAACCGATACGAAAACGGAAAGCACCGCCAACAATATCAGTAAAAACAGCACGGATGAGCCTGCCGCCACCTCTAATAAAGAGACAACCATTGTAGAAAAAATAGCCCAAGCCAATGGTATGGACAACTGGACCACCATAGAAGAACTAAAATTCACCTTCAATGTCGACCGTGAGGGCAACCCGCATTTTGAAAGGTCTTGGATCTGGAAGCCCAAGACCAATGAAGTGACCGCCCTATCTGCCGAAGACACCCTTACCTACGACCGGAACGATACCGATATGGACAGTACCGTCTATAAAACCAATGGCAATTTCGTAAACGATAAATATTGGCTAATGGCTCCCCTGAACATTATGTGGGATGCAGAAAATACGACTACCGAGCATACCATGGAATCGGAAGCCCCCATCAGCAAAAAGCCTATGCAGAAACTGACCGTAACCTATGCCCAAGAGGGAGGCTATACCCCCGGTGACGCATACGACCTATATTTCGGGGATGATTTTATCGTTCAGGAATGGGTGTTTAGAAAAGGTAATCAGGCCGAACCTTCGATGACAACTACTTGGGAGGATTACACTGATGAAGGCGGACTGAAAATCTCTAAAATGCACCAAAACGAAGAAGGTAATTTTAAATTGTATTTTACCGGTGTCGAGGTAACTACGAAGTAAATTCCGCATAATCTACCCTAGGCGTAGAACTTTAAGACCTGCCCCTGTCGGCAGGTCTCCCCATGTTCAGTCAAATGTTTAGGTTCCCGACCTCCTCCTCTGCAAAATCAAAGTAGCTCCCAAAATCAAAAACGCGCAGCAGAACAGCACAATAAAGCAGGTTATCAAAGAAGAATCATCGGCTATAAAGCCCAATATAGGTGGAGCCAGCAAGAATCCGGTGTACCCAGTTCCTGCAATAAAAGAAACCCCTTGTGAAGAATCTATCCCTTTAACATTGCCGCCGATCCGGAAGACTTCGGGAATCATTACCGAAAATCCGAGTCCGCTCAGGGCGAATCCCAAAATCGCCAAATACGTGTTCGTCGATAGTACGAGTCCATATCCTGCCATAACGACCAGAACGCCAAGGCTCACCATTTTTATCGAACCCATTTTTGAACTGATGCCATCCCCCAAAAAACGGCCCAAGGTCATGGTCACCTGAAAACCCAAAAAGCCGGCACCCCAAAGGGCTTCGGGCGCGATACTGATTTCTTTGAGGTAGAGCCCGCTCCAGTCGACGATGGCCCCCTCGCTGCCCATGGCCACGAACGAAATCAACCCCAAAAGCAAAAGGGGCTTAAAGAGCTTTAGGCTAAACGGCTCATTTTCGACAGGTTCGGCAATCAAGCTACTATATCTTCTATGGTAGATAAAGTTAACACTAAAAACCAAGGCGATGGCCATACCCATATGCAGGGGCGGATTATCTAAAGGACCAATCAAAAAACTGCCGAGACCGGCCAAAACCCCTCCCAAACTGAAAAAGCCGTGTGAGGCGGACATAAATTTCTTTTTATCCTTTTTTTCCAGTTCCGTTACCAAGGTGTTCATCGAAATATCGGTAAAACCGTTCGAGGCACCGAATAGAAACAAGGCCACCATGAGCATATAATAACTTGGTGCAAAGAGTGGCAAAAGCGCCGTGATACAGCTTAAGATTACCCCGTACCAAGTAGACCTTCCCACCCCTACCCTATTAATTATCTTCGAGGCGATCGGAAAAACGACGAATACCCCTAAAGAAAGAAAGAAGATGGCAATGCCCAGTTGTGACTTGTCGATTTCCAAATTCTCTTTTACGGTCGGTATGTAAATTGCCCAAGTTCCAAAAAGAATATTTATACTGGCAAAGACCCATGCCGGACCAAAATAACGGGCATTGGAAAGTATTAGGCGAAGGGATTTCATTTGGATATCTGGATGTTTGGATGTTTGGGGTTTGAATTTTGAAGCAATCCGAAATCTAAAGAAGTAAATTTTCAGGTGCAAATATAAATTAAAAAAAACCGCCCTAACGGACGGCTTTACTATTACCGCAATCTTAAATCAAAAATTTTGTTTTGTCCCCGAATCATTAAATTATCCACAATTCTTGATAAAATTCCATCGAGAAAAATCCCTTTCATATAACCTTCCCTGATAGATTACACGGTCGCCCACCTTATATTGGGTGCTGCTAGACCATTGCTTGGAGTCGCTACAAGCATCGCCGCCGCCGTCCCCACCGCCACCAGGGTATACGGCATTGGTTCCCGCAATATCCCCGGAAGATATTCTGGCCTGACTTTGGGGATATGTATTACCGTTCAAATCGGTAATGGTCGGACGGCCGTTTTTGCTGAACGTATAACTACCGTACATCATCGTCGAATTCAAATCCAACGGGTTGGTCACCAAGCTTGCAGAACTACTTTTAAAGAACTGGTCTTTGGCATCGTCTTGAATGTTATCAAAGTTGATGATGATATAATTGTCCCTATGCGAGCGGTTCTGTTCATGTATATAGCCCAATGTATGGCCGATTTCATGGATAATCACCACAGCGGTAGCACGGGTACCGAGTCGAATAAAGCTCCTAGAGCCGTTCGATCCCAATGTCGCCACTCCCGAATTGCTGTTCGAACCTGACGACGAAATGGTCACATAGGTCGATTCGTTGGTGCGCTCCTTGAAGCGGATGTTGGTCTTGCCGGACCATTCGTTGAACGATTTTTGAAGCTCTGATCGAACTTGGGAGTTCAATCCATTGATCACATAGACCACTGTATTATTGCTCCATTTTCGAACCCCGCCGACAAGTGCCAGACCGGTAATACCGTCATCGGGAACAGGGTTGGCTTCATAGGCACCGGGGGAATCCGATAATTGATTCTCGAACAAACGGGTATCACTACCGGCCAGACTATAGGTGCCGTCATCTTCCAATTTGACCTTCACTTCGGTACCCATGAAGTATTTGGTTATGAAATCTTTGTCCTGTGATTCCTCGTTAATCGGGGTCTCGTCAACCGATTCCACCGTATAGGTCTCAATAGCGTCCTTGGTACACGATACAAGGTAAAGTGTACACACAAGGGTAATCAGTACTAATCGATAACTACTTCGTAGGTGCTTCATTTGTTTTATTTTTGGTGTTCATGAGTGATAGTTTTGGGGTCAAAACTTATATACCTACGTTTGCAAAAGGATTTTAGCTATCAAGTGTGCGATTTTTTCGACGAAATGCACTTTTAAAGATTGGAAATACCGCTCTTTAAAATCTGTCCAAAACGATACATATCCTCAAAAGAACAATAAAAAGGTGCAGGTGCGAGGCGGATGACATTGGGTTCACGCCAATCGGTGATGACGCCGTTCTTCATTAGATAGTCGAACAATGGTTTACCTTGGCCGTGCAGTAAGACAGAAAGCTGGCAGCCCCTATCTTTTGGGGTTATGACTTCAAAGGAACCATCGGTCTGTTTATCGATTTCCTGAAGGATGAATTCCAGATAGGCCACAATTTTTTTTCGCTTTTCGATAAGGGGTTTCATACCGACTTCCTCGAACATTTCTAGGGATGCCAGATAGGGAGCGACCGATAGGACCGGGGCATTGCTTATTTGCCAGGCATCGGCGTTCGGCATCGGTTCGAATTCCGGTTTCATCAAAAATCGGGTTTCTTTTTTTGTACCCCACCAACCCTCAAAACGGATGATATCCTTTTTATCCAGATATTTTTCATTGATAAAGACTCCCGAAGCGTTGCCGGGGCCGCTGTTCATATACTTGTAGCTACACCAAGCGGCAAAATCCACATCCCAATCATGGAGTTTCAGTTCCACATTGCCCGCGGCATGGGCAAGGTCCCAGCCGACTTTGGCGCCGACAGATTTGCCCGCGTTGGTAATCGCCTCCATATCGAATACCTGTCCGTTATAATAATTAACCCCACCTATCAAGACCAAGGCCAGTTCATCGCCCGCCTCATCGATCTTGACCAAAACATCTTCGGTTCGCCAAGAGTTTTCGCCCCTACGTTTTTTGACTTCGACAATAGCCGTTTCCGGGTCGAGACCATGAAACCGGATTTGGCTTTGCAACATATATTGATCCGACGGGAAGGCCTTTTCTTCGCAGAGTATCTTAAATCGCTTCGCGGTAGGTTGATAAAAGGATACCATCAGAAGATGCAAGTTTACAGTCAGCGTGTTCATCACAGAAACCTCTTCGGTCTTCCCCCCGACCACCTTGGCCAAGGGGGCGGCCAAGCGCTCGTGGTAATCCCACCACGGTTTATCGGCATGAAAATGGCCTTCTACGGCCAATTCCGCCCAGTCGGTCATTACCTCATCGATGTACTTTTGGGTACGTTTGGGCTGAAGGCCAAGAGAATTTCCAGTAAAATAAATAACGGGCTCGCCATTTATTTTTGGAAAGTGGAATTCATTGCGGTACTTGCGAAGCGGGTCTTCGGCGTCAAGTTTTTGCGCAAAGGCCAAGGTGTTGTCAAATTGCATAGCGGAGTTTTGGTCAAAAATACAATTTCGAGTCATGATTTTGCCATCTGTGGGCAATTCAGGTCTTGAAAAACAGATTCCGGTCATTAATTTTCCTTTTGTATTGACTTGATGGTATCGCATTTGATAGTACCACTTTTGTCGACCAACCCGATTAAATGTCTTTTTATGATTTAACCGCCATTATATTCGGAAGTCAAAATATTGCCAATTTGTCTGTATTCAAAAATAGTTTCTTCCGAAGTTTCCCCATTTTCTAAATTCTCGACCGGTCTAAATTTTTTTGTTAATATAATCCGTCGTTTAATGAACTACTCCAAGGCAAGGCCGTTGGGGTATCAAGTGGAAAAAAGTTTTAAGATTTATGAAAACCAACCGTTTTCAAGCTTTCCCCTAACACCTCCGATGTAGATCATCGGGGAATTTTAATGATTAAACGGCCTTCAAACCCAAACGAATGCCGGTATCCCGAAAGTCCAAAAAAAGGTGGATTTTATGCACCTTGCCAGATTGTGCAGTGTTCCAAAAAACGTTCGTTTTGTAGGACTCATAAAATCCTTTTGAAAATTCCTTTATTTCCTCAAATTCTTAATCCAATCAACTTTAATAGCTGGCAAATTAGAATTTATTCATGTAAACTTTAAGTAGTTGAATACGATCCATTCTATGAGTAATAAAGGGATTTGAAATAAGTTGTCTGGGATATAAGTCATTATTATCAACGCTTTTCTGGCCAGATGGTCTCGAACCATTCGCAAACTATTAACATGTCCTCTGTCGGTTGTTTTTGACTTCCTTCCAAAGCTTGAGTAAAGAAGTCCCAATGTGCTTTTCTCCACTTTTTAAGTGGCCCATTTTTCGTTCCCATATCAAGTTCAGCATATTCTCTGGATATTTCGTTGAATGGAATTGTATCCACTTTTATAATTTCAATTATAGCTTTAGCTTTTCCATCAAAATCCGTTACGATACTTTTTGTTCCAATTTTTGGTAAGTCTGCATTGGCTTCTTCGTACCAATAGTATAAATTGGAACCTGCTTTCTTTTCTCCTATCAAAATCAATTCCGCTAACCGATTCGCGTCATATTCATTGTTGTGAAAAGGATTAGAATCTGGTAATTCTTCTTTTTTAAATTCGGGATTTGATTCAGTAAAATCCCCCCACATCTCATAAACGGTTTTGTCAATTCCGTTTTTCGTTTCAGTTTCGGTTTTCGTTTGGTTCTTGCAACCTATGATAATTAAAAGCAAGATGATTGTTAAATAATTCATGGTTTTTAAGTATTAATGGGTATTGGTTGTATACCCGTCTTTGTTGTACTTTCCTTATTTCTTATGAATTTAGATTCATCTATTCTAAGCGGTATACATTTTATATTTCAGCAATCAATTTTAGGCAAGAAATTCATATGCCATAAAAAAATCAGTCTGCTGAGAACTATATTTTATAAAGCATACAAGGGAATGATAATATGGTAATTTCTTTTAGGATTATTAAAAAATCAAACAACGAGAATCTACTCTTTCGCATTTTTGTCAGTACTACCATTGTCATACAATCCTTGCAAAGCGGTTACCCTGTTTCCTTCGGCCAAAAAAAGTATTCTAAAGCTATCGAAACCTTTTAGTAAAAACTCATTATTACTGTACGGAAGTAATTCATATTTCGTTCCACCACCTCGCTGATAGAATAATTGGCCATTCTCGAATGTTATTTTGCGTGGTCCATAAATTCCAATAAAGGATTTTAAAGTTTTAACATCCAAGTTTACGGGATTAGTCTTTAGCTTTAGTTCGGCAAGCGGCCATTCGTAGAAAGCTTGTAGCCCTTCGTCCTTGTTGTTTTTCGTGAGTAATGCCAAAGCTTCCATATAAGCTACATCCAATGCATCTGAGGCGGGAGTCTCAATATGAGGACTAACACCGGTACTTTCCCAATTGGTATTCGTAATCGGGTTAATGGCCCTACCGGTGGGAACCCAAACCATAAATCGATCAGTCGCCATAACGGGGCCACCGGGATGCGCTCCACCACCGGTAGTTTCACCTACCAGAGTAGCACGTTCTAGATGCTTTAAATTATAGCTAAACTCTTCCGCTGCCGAAAAAGTTCCACTACTAGTTAATACATAAACAGGAGTATCCGGACTTCGTGTACCACTAACATACGGTAAAGTCCATGTTTGAGAATTTTGATTTGATGGGCGCCAAAAGAAATTGTTCAAATGAATAGGTTCATTTCCAAAAAGGTAACTCGTTATGAGTTGAATCATTGCTGGACTTCCACCTCCGTTATTGCGAAGATCAATAATAATCGCATCTGCATTACTCAAAAAGTTCATGGCGGACACGGCAGTCTCTCCTGCGTATTCTACACTGGAGAAACTTCGAAGATCTAAATAACCAATGTTACCAGCCATTATTTTCACTTCCTTAAAACCAAAGTTATTTCGTTTCATATTGTTGACATAGCGATTCAAATAGGCAATACTATCTTCCGCATTAACTGTTTGTTGTTGCTCCGCTATTTGGTCTGGAGCAAAAGTGACTCTTAAATGTTTATCGTTACTAATCGATTGAATATCATCAGTCAATTTGGCGGCAAATTCTTGAGGGTCCAAGATGGATGTATAATTGCCGTTCCCAAGTTTCGATTCAATATTTGAGACCATCTTCTCGGCAATCTCTGGGAAAACATAGTTTGCGTTTAGTTTACTGCCTATAGAATCGACAACAGTTTGTTGTTCCTTTGCTGTTAGTAGCTCTATATTTTGCTGAGCGTTCAGCTGAGAGATGAATGGAATTAAAAATAAGACTGTGACTAGGGTAGATTTTCTTATATTCTTCATGACACTATGTTTTTTTGCACAATTGGTTCTTATTTTATTCAAAATGATTTCTAACTGATTGAGTTCGTTTTTTGTGATTCCTTTTAATGAAGAATTTCTATTGTGATGAATGATAGGAGGAAGGATTTTCAATACTTTCTTTCCTTTTTCTGTAATCTCAAGCTTGTAACGCCTTCTATCTTCAGGATTCATGGAGCGTTGCAGGTATTTTTTCTGAACCATGGTATTAATCATTCGGGTCATTGATGCGTTGTCCTTAAATACGAGTTCGGCAATTTCTTTCTGATTTAGGTCTGGATGCTCATTTAGAAAGAGGAGTACCAAACCCTGGTCAACGGTCATGTTCGGTATTTTTTCTGAAATATTCTTTTGCGCAAATTTTCGATATTCCTTAATAGTACTTTCGATGACATGAAATATGGTTTCCGACGGAAGAGACAGGTTCATATATTATTTATTTGATATAAATATAATTGATACCTCAATTATATCAATGATATTTAACTTTTTTTTAGTTCATAGTTTTCTTATGTGTTTATTTATCTCCGAATACGGGTGCAAGTCCGTATTCCTGATTTTTATAGTCTATATAGTATGGCTCATGTTCGTTAGCAGTGGAAAGCTCTTTTAGAACCTCCAGATATTTTATACCTATTCTGATTTCCAATATTTGTCTCGATGTTTCTTCAAATTGCATCCAATGCTGGAGCTGGATTATGATTATATATCCAATATACTAACAACAAATAAATTGAAACATTAACACATGTGACTGTCCCAAAAAACGGCCAATTTTGAAGACGAATTGAGGAAGAAATGGATGGATAGTAAAGGCCCTTAAAACGTTTGTTTTACGGGACTACCTCTTATCATAAAATTCCTGGATTTCCGTAAAAAGTGGCCAAGAACAATTTTGATATTCTATTTATCGGGTCCGCCCTCAAGTTCTTCCTTTATACGAACAGGGCGTTTCCAATTTACCGGTCCAAAGTTCCTTTTTTACCTTACCGAAGCCATGTCCATTTTTAAAAGGTAGGGAACGCAAAAAAAGGTCCAGTAAGGGCCTGATTCGCGGATGGTAAAAAGTGGAGAATACCTCTAAAAACTATCAGGGCGACCTACCCCCGTAAGTGTTCCGGGAAATGCATATATTTGGTCCTATCCAAATACCGGAACGATTGAAAATCTATATTTTGCCCTGTTCTTTCTGTCCCATTTGGCCATCTGGTGCCAAAAGTCAATCCCCAAATGATGTGTTTTCGGTACGGTCAATTTCTTTTGGGCCTAAGGGATTGTATTTTCAATTCCTCCAAGTCTTCGCCAAGGTACCTAGATGTGGGCAATGCCCAATAATTATGGAGAACGAAGAAAACGATGGAATCTGTCGGTCTCATACCGGGACGGTTTGCCGTAATGGCTCAATTTGTTCCGATGCTCCAACCGGGTAACGGCCATCCCCGAAACTATCATCCGATTTTTTAGCTTTTTTGCGGTACTGGCCAATATTTTGGTGGCGTTATATTTTACCTCCATGGCTTTCCAACTTAACAAAAAACCGTTTTCTGTTTTTTTCAAAAACGGAACAATAACTGCATTGGCAACCTTCATCCTACTTGTTGGACCGGTCTATCAGATCATTCTGAGAAGTATATGGGAACCATCCGGGTTGCAGATGGTGGTAGATGAACTGTTGCATACCATAATTCCCCTTTATTTTTTTGATCTATTGGTTTTTGTATGCGGAACCCTTTGATTTTAGATTCAAGGGTCTTTGTATTGGATATTATATCCCCTGGTCTATTCTATATACATTATTATTAGAGGGCATTTATCCAAATTTTACCCCTATCCCTTTGTAAACGTTACTGGAATAGGGTATGTAGGAATGGCCCAAAATTTCATTGTAATTTTCGGTTCCGTAATTTTATTAATCGCTATTTTAGTGCTTATAGGAAAAGGGAAAACAAATGCCAACCCATAATTTTTTAATATGAAGAACAATACTTTGGTCGGTATCATGATCTTGACCTTGCTATTTGGTTCCTGTGGCAGCAGCAAACGTGCAAACAATGACAAGCTATTCGGTGCCACATGGGAACTGGACTATATTTCCGGAAAACGCATCGCTTTTGAGGGACTGTACCCCGGTAAAAAGCCGCAGATCAGTTTTAACCGGGAAACTGGTAAGGCCGAGGGCAACAATAGTTGCAACGGCTATTCCGCGGACTACACTTTGAACGGCAGCGCTATCTCGTTCGGGGAACCTGGCCCGACCACCATGATGTTCTGCGGGGAAGGGGAGAAAGATTTTTTGAATATGATGAAAAAGGTCAATGCATACGGTTTCGACGCCGAAGGCAAACTTAATCTGCTTATGGGAGATGTACCTATGTTGCGCTTTAAAAAATCGATTGATCCTAAAAACACCGAAACAAATGAAAAAAGCAATGATAGTATCGTTCGTGGCATTTACCATGCTGGCCTGTAAGGGCAAACAGGAAAATAAGGGGGATGCAACGCCCAAGGATATGGAAACAGTGCAAACCCCGGAACCGGTAACGGCAGGCCTGGAAAGAGGTTGCTATTCCTATGATGGAAACGGTAGCGCCGTTTTACTGGAAATCACACGGACAGGAAATCCCATAGTAGGCAACCTGACCTATGCGTTTTCCGGAAAGGACAGGAATACCGGCGAATTCAAGGGCGCATTAAAGGATGACAAACTGATAGGCACCTATACCTTTGCATCCGAAGGAAAGGAAGGCACCCGGGAGGTCGCTTTTCAGGTCAAGGGAGACCAACTGGTCGAGGGCTATGGCGAACTGACCGACGGGGGCACGGCCTTCAAGGATCGCGATGCGATAAGCTATTCATCCACGATGCCGTTGACCAAAACGGATTGTGATAAATGAAGGTCGGCCTGTTCGTTCGAAAACGGTAGATCGTTTTCCGAATTGGAACGAACATGTTTGGAACTGGCTACCCTGAACATTAAACTGAACCCCCTAAAGGATGGAGGTACGACCCAAGGTGATCCTGCCTATGTACTGTTCGATAAGGATAGAAAAAAGGCGGAACTTTTTTTACCGAACAGCGACGAAGGCATCCTTTTGAACAAAACGAGCGAGGGCAATTGGAAAAACAATGAGTTTCTCCTAATAAGCTGGAAAGGGTATGTGGTGCAACAAAATGGCAAAACGGTTTTTGGCGGTCAATAACCAATGTAATGGAAAAGATTCGTTTGCAGTCCCTATAAATAATATGGAAGTATGAAACATGCCGTTCTATTTGCCTTCACTTTTTTGATGATGGTCCGGACCAACTCCCAAACCTTACCTGATTCACAGAAAAGGATTTTTTCAAAGACAATGTCCCAAAGGTGGGAACTTGATCAAGAGGATAAAAAGGGGACATTCCGTTTAACCTCCTATAAACCGTTTTATGTAACCGCCGGCAGAAGGTCCAACAATCCTAATGTGCTGCCCCGAAGTGAAAACCCGGACTTTTCGGCGACCGTTCCAAAAAATTTCAATAATTACGAGGCCAGGTTCCAGCTGAGCTTCAAAACAAAAGTATTGCAATCGTTTTTGTTCGGCCAAGGTGATCTATGGATCGCGTATTCCCAAGTGGCCCATTGGCAAATTTACAACACGGAACTTTCAAGGCCTTTTCGGGAACTGAACTACGAACCCGAGCTTATATTGAATTTTCCTTTGGATTTTAAAATATTGGGGTTCAATGCACGTATGGCAGGCATAGGGTTCAACCACCAATCCAACGGAAGGGACCTGCCCAGGTCGAGAAGCTGGAATAGGATCATGTTCTACTTTGGACTGGAAAGGGAAAATCTACAGATTTACCTTAAACCGTGGATCAGGCTGAAAGACGAGATCGATGAAAATCCCTTGATAACTACTTATATTGGCAGGGCCGAAGGTACAGTGGCGTTTAAGCTGAAAAAACATGCTTTTTATTTGATCGGCACGAATTCGCTATCCTTTAAAAACAATCATGGAAGTCTCCAATTTAACTATCAGTATCCTTTAAAGGCCAATCTTAGGGCACAGCTGCAAATTTTTAACGGTTATGGGGAGACCCTGATCGATTACAACCATAAGCAGACCACGATAGGAGTGGGCGTTTCCTTCATAGACTGGTAATTGCAACATGGTAGGTCCGTAGGTCAATCCATCTTTTTAAATACCATTGTAGGACCATCCGGATTGTTCAAAAAAAGACGGTTATCGCGTATTTCAAAATGGGTGGAGGCCCTTAGATTTTTAAGAAATAGCTCCTCTTGGTTCCCCGATTGACACAACATGCGGGTAGTGGCGATATCGATAAAGCGTAAAAGATTGCCCTCGCCGAAGATTTTTCCGTTCATTCGGTTGCATCCGGCGTGGCCCATAAATTTGTTCCCGGAAGTATGGATTTCCATGTTCGGGAGGTCTTCTTGGAAATCTTCCTTTTGTACCGGTTTTCCTTCCATTTCCTCCAAGACCCAAATGTCGTTCAGCCGATAGTCCGTGACATACTCCCCACAGCCTTCAAAAACGGTAAATTCTTTATCGGCACCCTGTTTTATCTCCACTTTTACCTTATAACCGGATATTTTGCCGGACATATCGTTCGTACATTCGGCCTGCACCACTTGTGCCCTTACTGTTCCCGCTTCTATCTCTGCCTTGTACATTTTAACATTGGCGTCCGCCGCACGTATCGGTTCGGTGGCAGGGGCGCTGAACTTTTCAAGATCCTGTACCATGGAGGTAAACCGTATGGCTTTTTCCGTTATTTCCAGGCCCCAAAAAGGTTCCGTTCCCGAAGCCTTAAAAATAATCCTCTCCCCATCATTGTTTACAAAGACATTCTGTGTTCTTTTTGCGACGGAATCACCGCTCGTAACGGGCCTCTGTACTTCCGTCTTTTGTTTTTTGTCGCCACAGGCTGCCACGACAAATGCAGCACTTATGAAGAGGCCGACCAAGGATTTCCCTGCCATTTCAACTATTTTTAGCAAATGTAAGGTTATAGTTCTGGCAGAAATTGAAAAATCCATAAAGATCATGGTCTTGCCATACTATACAAATTGGGTCTTGTCCAGAAGTTCCTGATGCGTTTTTCGCTGGTCGAAATCCCAATCTCCACTGTACGATTTTTTGGTTCTCCGTCATGGGTCTTGTTTTCGCTTTTCGGCTTGTCTCCCCGAGAGCGAATACCGTGGCAATCGCCCTAAATATAATCGGATTCTATATCGTAATGTGGGATTTTTATCTATTAATTATAGTCCCGTAAAACGGCCATATAATTACTTGAAAAACTGTAGGAGAGAACGAATTCTTGAAGTTCAGATAAAGGTGGGTTTTTATTGCTTTCTAAATATTCCGAAAAAACGGTATTTAGACGAAAATCGAACAGTTTAGATCGATGGAAGGGTAGCTGTCACCAAGGGCCATATAAACCATATATCTCCGGTTTATAGCGTATCCCATCTTCAGATTCAAAGAAATGCTATTTATTTTTTGCTACATTTTCACCCTTGGCGTACGTTTTCGCACCTATGGGCTCCATGCCCCATGAACAGAACGTCGGCGAATCGCATAGCCTTGAAGGATTTTATGTACAATGTAAAGATTTCCAGCCCGTTAGCATCAAATGTTTGTCCAATCGCGTCCGATCCGCAACTAAATAATAGCTAACATTGTTCAACGAACAGAAGCAAATGTACCGATCCGACCGGCCCTTGTCCCGATCTCACCAAGGGAAACCCAATCCTATGAACATGGACCGACTGGTCGCCAATTTTCAGGACAGGGACATAGCCGCCTTCGAGAAGCTCTATGAACTGTATTCCCCCAATATCCGCGGGACAATACGGGCCATCGTGGGCAACGATGAGGATGCCCAGGAGATCTGTCAGGATGTTTTCGTCAAGGTCTGGCACCGTGCCGACCGATATGACGCATCGAAGGGCAGGTTTTTCACGTGGCTTCTGAACATCGCCAGGAACGCCGCCATCGACAGGCTCAGATCGAAGGATTTCAAGAACTCCAAAAAGAATGTTTCAATGTCGATCTGCAGGGACATCCATTCTATCCGATCGAACGATCATCTGGGCAATTTCGATATTCCGGTAATCGACAGGCTTCTGGAACCGTTGAACCCCGACAGGAGAAAAATT
>NZ_JBGTHY010000059.1:0-5596 GCF_041745955.1 Pricia sp. | reverse complement strand
AATATAATTCGTAAATTTGGGCGCTTCAAATAACAACGACTTATCAAAACCCCATGATCTACACCACCCTGCCCCATACCGATATCGAAGTCAGTAAAATTTGCCTCGGCACCATGACCTGGGGCAATCAGAATACCGAAGAAGAAGGCCACGGGCAGATGGACTATGCCGTCGACGAAGGCATCAATTTTTTCGATACGGCCGAACTTTATCCCATTCCCGCACACCCCGACCGTTATGCCGATACCGAGCGGATTATCGGTTCGTGGTTTCAGAAGAACCGAAACCGCGATAAGATTGTTTTGGCCTCAAAAATTGCGGGCAAGGCCGAAATGTCCAAATTTATTCGGACTACCGGTTTTACCCCAGAATCGATTCGCGATGCGGTCGAGGGAAGCCTTGAACGTTTACAGACCGATTATATCGATTTGTACCAACTGCACTGGCCCGAACGCAGCACCAATTATTTCGGAAAAAGGGGCTACGAGTACGACGTATCCGATCATTGGAAAGATAATATCCATGAGGTGCTTCAGACCCTGCGGGACTTGATCCGAGAAGGTAAAATCAGGCATGTGGGAATATCGAACGAGACCCCCTGGGGCACCATGCGTTTTTTGATGGAAAGCAAGGTGCATGCGAGTTTGCCGCGTACCATTACCATTCAAAACCCGTACAACCTGTTGAACCGGTTGTTCGAGATTGGGCTGTCGGAAATCGCTATCCGTGAAAAAGTAGGACTCTTGGCCTATTCGCCCTTAGGTTTTGGCACCTTGACCGGCAAATATCTCGGTGGAATGCGACCGGCGACCTCGCGGGTCGTGCTTTTTCCGCAATATTCCCGGTATAGTGGTGAAACTGCCTCGAAGGCAATCGATAAATACCATAAACTGGCGAAAGCGCATGGGTTGTCCACGACCCAGATGGCCTTGGCCTTTGTAAACACCAGACCTTTTGTAACCAGCACTATTATCGGGGCCACGTCAATGGAACAGCTAAAGCAGAATATCGGCAGTATCGACATTACTTTGAGCGATGAGGTGTTAAAGGGGATTGAAGAGATTCACGATGCCATTCCGAATCCGGCGCCATAATTCAAGACTATGTATTTTTTAAAAGTGGGCTTCGGGCAGTTGTTGCTTATCATAGCGGTGATCATTATCATAATGGTTTTTGCTAGGAGTATGCGGGATAAACGGTAGGTCGGATAATTCCCCTATTTGTTTTAATGGAGAATTAATTGACTTAGTGAAATTTGTCTCGGCTCTCCTCCTTAGAAAAAGGGAAAAGCCTGGAAAATTACTCCTTATCCAAACAACCCGCTGACCACATCCTCGATTCTGCATACCAGTTCGATGACAATTTTCGGATTTTTCAACCCGATTTTATTGTTTTTTGATACATATATAGTAGTAAAGCCCAGTTTTTCAGCTTCCGAAATCCGCTGGTCCACGCGTTGCACGGGGCGTATTTCTCCTGCCAATCCGACTTCTGCGGCAAAGCAGACCCCTTTGGCAATGGGGATGTCCTCGTTGCTGGAAAGTATGGCCGCGATGACCGCTAAATCGATGGCGGGGTCGTCGACCGATATACCCCCCGTTATATTCAAGAACACATCCTTGGTGCCTAATTTAAAGCCCGCCCGTTTTTCAAGAACCGCCAAAAGCATGTTCAGCCGTTTGGCGTTATAGCCTGTAGTCGAACGTTGTGGCGTACCATAGACCGCCGTGCTGACCAAGGCCTGAATCTCGATCATCAGCGGTCGCATGCCCTCGACCGTCGAGGCGATGGCCGTGCCGCTGAGTCCCTCGTCATTCTTGGAAATCAATATTTCGGAGGGATTGTTCACCTGCCGCAATCCGCCGCCCTGCATTTCGTAGATACCCAGTTCCGATGTCGAGCCGAAGCGGTTTTTTAAAGATCTTAAAATGCGGTATACGTAATTTCGATCGCCTTCGAATTGTAGTACCGTATCGACCATATGCTCCAAAATCTTAGGCCCGGCAATGGAACCGTCCTTCGTGATATGGCCGATCAGAATGACCGGTGTATTCGTCTCTTTGGCGAACTTGATCAGTTCGGCCGTGCATTCCCGAATCTGTGAAATACTGCCTGCCGCCGACTCGATATAGTCGGAATGCAGGGTCTGGATGGAGTCTATTACCACGATATCAGGTTCGGTGGCCTCGATCTGCTGAAAAATGTTCTGCGTTTTCGTTTCTGTAAGAATATAGCAAGTATCGCTATTAGGATGAATGCGGTCCGCCCGCATCTTGATCTGTTTTTGGCTCTCCTCCCCGGATACGTAAAGCGTTCTGTACGGAAGTTTTAGGGCGATCTGTAATATCAAGGTGCTTTTTCCCACTCCCGGTTCGCCGCCCAATAACACTAATGCTCCAGGAACTAGTCCACCGCCCAATACACGATTGAATTCCAAATCGAAGGTGTTCAGCCGAATCTCCTTGTCCGAACTGATTTCGTGTACCCGAAGCGGTTTGGCCATTCGTTTTTTCGGACTGGCTATAGTCTTCCAACTCGATTTTTCAGGTTTCTGTACTACTTCTTCAACAATGGTATTCCACTCCTTGCAAGCGGAACACTGTCCCACCCATTTGGAGTATTGTGTACCGCAGTTTTGGCAGAAAAAAGTTGTTTTTGGTTTGGGCATTTGTAAAGGTTCTCTTTAAGGACAAAGGTAGTGAGAAGTTTAAAAATGCATAGGCTTTCTTTGCGACCCTTTTGAAACCCATATACCCAATAAACTCCTATACCTTATCCAACAAGAAACCCCAGACCCCTAACAACCTTAATACCCGAAATCAGCTTTCAAGGCATTGATCTTCTCCAACGCCATTTCCTTGGTCAAAAAGTCGATTTCTTTCATATTAAAGGCCTTTTCAAAGGTTTTGAACGCTTTTTTTGGCTCTCCGATCTGCTCGTAGTATTCGCCTTCGAAGTAGAAACCGAGCATAGTGTCGGGAAACTGCTTTTTGCACATATCGGATAAGGGTTTTAGTGACTCTACATCCTCCTTTTTGCGGGAAGCGGCGTAGATGGCCATGATGTCGTTGAGCTCTACGGTCTTTTCGAAACCGAAAAGGTCTTCGATGCCTTGGTATTTATCCGCGAGATATTGATATACGGGGCCATCCAAGGTCAGGATTTTCTCTTTGTATTCCTTGGGACTTATGGGCTTGAACATCCGGAAAATGTTGTCGAAGGCCTTCCCGATACCATAAGTGGCGATTGAAATGTCGTCGGCACCATCATATTGGGTAAAACCGTAGTGTAGGTTCTCTTTCTGCATGGCTTTGATCGCGTTGTGCATCTGCAGGATCCGGGCGGTATCGTCATCCTTTAGGCCTTCTACGATAAGCTGGTAAAATAGTTGTTCTTCGAACGACATCAATCGGGCGGGTACACGGGCTTCCATTTGGGGCGCTAATGACGGGGAAATATTGATATAGGCGTTGAACAATGATTTTTCCTTAAACAGCCAGTAATTCTGAAAATTCGCCGTGATGTCATAACCGACAATGGTCTTGAAAGGTGCGGTGTTATACTTCGTATCGAGATAGGGAATGATCTCGGTACCCACGAACTCGAAGAATTGCTTACCTTTTTCGGTGGGCAGGCCCGTGTCGGGCTCAAAAGCGCAATCGTCATAGCGCAGGCCGTTTTTACTTTGGTCGACCCCTACAACAATACTTGCGGGCATACCATGGAATTTATGATAGAATTTCGCATTGGCGACGGTCTGATCAAAAAGGTAGTCGCCATCGAGTACGACGATTACGGGGTATTTTTGGGCTGCGTCATAGTCTTCGGGAACGTAATAGCGAACGTCGCGGCGTTCCTGCAATTTGAACGATTCGAAGACTTCTTGGGTAACTTGGGCGCTCAGGTCGGCGCATAGCAAAAGTGCGAAAAGGATAAGGTTTCGTAGCATGGTCTAAGATTTGGGTATGGGAAATCGTCGAACGTTAACGTAGGTTTCTCAACGGTTCCTGTTCAATAACGGTAATACTAGGAAAGATATTGCCCCGAAAACGACCACCATGAGGGTCTGTGCGATCCACATGATCCAGCCGAAGGCATCGCCGGATACTTTGCTGATGCCGAAAATGGCCAAGGCCTGGCTTACGGCGATAGGGAAGAGGCCTATGCCGCCATTGGTGAACATCATGGCCAATGCCCCGGCCACAAAGGCGACCATGAGTTGGCCCAGCGAAAGGTCGATAGTTTCGGGTACTGTAAACTTGATGACCCAGAGCATTCCGATATAACAGGCCCAAATGAACAGGGTGTGCGCTAAAAACGCCCATTTGTTCTTCATTTTGAAGATGCTGAGCACGCCGTCCATCAAGCCTTTCACGAATTTTTTGATTTTCGACGCGAAATTGTGGGACGATTTTTTGATAAAGAGGAAAAAAGCGGCCAGCATCAAGATTCCCGAGCCGATCAGGAGTAGGATTTTATTAAATGGAATGCCAACATTTTCAAGAAAGCCCAATATAATTTCGGTCTGCCATAACAGGGTGACCAAAATAATGGAAAAAAGCATGATTACATCGATGACCCGTTCGGTGATAATCGTGCCGATACCTTTTTCAAAGGGGACTTTTTCATACGTGGTCAATGCCGTCGCCCTTAAGATTTCCCCGGTCCGCGGAATGCCCAGATTGGTCAGGTAGGCCATTAAAATAATAAGTACATTGTTGCTCAACTTTGGGGCGTACCCGAGCGGTTGTAGTAGATAGTTCCACCGGATGGCCCTTGAGACATGACCAAGAACGCCCAATACCATCGAAATACCGACCCAGAACAGATTGGCATCCTTTATATAATAAAATATCTGGTTTCTTTCCTCTTCGGCGGTAGAACTGTACCAGTACCAGACCAAAAATACGCCCAAGGCTATCGGGAGTATGGTTTTTAAGATTTTTTTAAGGTTGTCGCCCAAGGTCTAATGTGTCTCAAAATTGTAGTTCGCTTTTTCGCTATACGCAGTACGCAAAAAAAGAAGCGTAGCGCGATATGCGTATAGCCCTAATTCAAACGGTTGTTCGCTTCGTTCGGAAATACCAATGCCGGGTTAAAAACTTTCGCCTCTTCGATGTCCATACGGGCATAGGTGATTAAAATGAGAATATCGCCGGTGGCCACTTTTCTTGCGGCTGCCCCGTTCAAGGTAATCTCACCGCTTGCTCGCGGACCGGGAATGGCGTAGGTCTCCAGCCGTTCGCCGTTATTGTTGTTCACGACCTGCACCTTCTCGCCACGGATGATGTTCGCGGCATCCATAAGGTCCTCGTCGATGGTGATGCTGCCGATATAGTTCAGGTCGGCACCGGTACACTTTACACGATGTATCTTCGATTTTACGACTTCTATTTGCATGCGACAAAGGTAGTTAAAAATTGATTTCAGTTGAGCGCGATGTTGTCGATCAGCCGAACTCCCTCGGCATAAACGGCAACAAAGGCCCGATATTTTACGGATGGTTTTTTTCTTTGGATGGGTGTTAGGGTATCGACATCCGCTATCTCGAAATATTCCAGCCGCAGATCAGGATGGTTTTCAAATTGTTTTTCCG
>NZ_JBGTHY010000058.1:0-3056 GCF_041745955.1 Pricia sp. | reverse complement strand
GTTATCGTGATAATAGGTGGTTTCAATAAGATTGGTGTCCGTGTTTAGCTTTACATCTTTCACTTTTTGGGAAAAGCCATACGACGTACTGAGGATAAAAACAAAAACTAGGATCAAATTTTTCATGGCATAACAATTTTAGAATCTAAAGGTACATAAAATTTACATTAAAAATAAGATTACTTAACTATAAATTTACATTGAAAACGTCCGGATCCCCGTTTTAGTATCGAATCCCTTTTAAAAAGGTCTATCCTCGGCGCTACCGTTCAACGAAAAATATATACCTATTCCGAAAATCAGGCGTTAGCATAAGACGAACATCATAAAGTTATACGTCGTATGCGCATTCCCAAACTGTCCCATATACTGATATCCACCGTTCTTTTAAGCGTTTCCTGTAGCAAAGATTCGGACAATGAACCGAACAACCCCCAAACGGACGGCCCCGATACGGAAAACCCGGAAACGGGGAAACCGGAAACGGGCGAGGCAGAAAGGGCAAAAGCAAAGCAATTATACGCCGATTATTACGAGGCCTCTCGCGACACCGGCTCGGAAGTATCATGGACGGGCAACGAGCCCAATTGCCAGCCCGGGACCATCCCACAGGATACCAGGGACAAAATATTTTTGCGTCTTTCGTATTTTAGGAAAGCGGTAGGACTGAATAATGAAATTGCAGAAAACAGCTCGAAAAGCGAGAAAGCCCAAAAAGCGGCCTTGATGATGCATGCCAATGGAACGCTTTCACACGAGCCGCCGAACGACTGGAAATGTTTTTCGGAAGACGGCAAACAAGCTGCACAAAATTCCGTATTGACCTCCACCCGAAATGCCGGTGCCATCGATTCCTATATGCGGGATCAAGGCCAAGAGAACTATCCCGTGGGGCACAGAAGATGGCTATTATGGCCCAGGCTACAAGAGATAGGTGTTGGCAACACGAGTAGCTACAATGCGGTGTGGGTACTTGGCAACCCCGGTGAGCGCCCTGCCGATGCCCCCGAATTTATTGCGTGGCCCCCAAAAGGCTATCTTCCTAAGCAATTGGCCTATTCCCGATGGTCTTTTTCCATCGCCAAGACCGATTTTGCCAGGACCGAGATATCCATGACAACCAAAACGGGAGAAAATATCGGCCTGGAAACTGAACAATTGAAAGATGGATTTGGAGATGGAACTATCGTCTGGAGACCTTCAGTAGACACCAATAGCCTTGCCGAGGACACTGCATTTATAATATCCTTGAAAAACGTGGATGTAGATGGGGAAACCAAGAACTTTGAGTACGAAGTCGTACTTTTCGACGTAACCCGGTAAGCAATATCACCGATAAAAATTCATCTCATCCATATATTTCCAGACTTTTTCGGGAAGTAGCGGCCGCACATTTTTACCTAGTCCATGGTTTTTTCGGATAAAAGTGGATGAAATTTCCATTATGGGCGCTTCGACCAGCTGGATTTTCGGATGACGATCAAACAAATTTTCTCTCTGTCCTTCGGAAATTCTGGGATATACGTAGATATAATGGTGCTCTAAAATGACTTCATAATTCCTCCACTTATGGAAGTTTTTGAGATTATCCTCGCCCATAATCAGGCTAAAACGATAGTTTTCCCCGTATTTTTCATTCAAATGCATCAGCGTATCCACCGTATAGTTGGGTTGCGGCAAATCGAATTCGATGGTACTGGGCTTTAGTTTACGATAGTCTTGAACGGCCTCATACACCATCTGATACCTGTGGTGGTTGTCAAGTAGGGATTGTTTTTTCTTAAAGGGACTTAAGGGCGTAATAACGAACCAGACCTCGTTCAAGTCAGAAAATTCGACCATATGGTTGGCAATGGCCAGGTGACCGATATGAATCGGGTTGAACGTACCAAAGTAAAGACCGACCTTTTTCATCAATTTTAGGATGCATTTGTCCTTTCCGCGAAGGCGGAAATCGAATCCCCTTTACTGGCCCGAGGCCGAAACCCCACCCCTCTTAATCATCGGATTCAGATTTTGCGGCTATGAAGTCCGCTACCAAATCATGAGCTTCCTGCAATGCAGTGTCCAAATTATGGTTTTTGATAATCTTGTCGAATTGCGGTGCCGTGGCTAGTTCTACCGATGCCTTGGCAATGCGCATATTGATTTTGTCGTCGCTTTCGGTACTGCGCTTTTTTAGACGGATCTTGAGTTCGTCGACACTGGGGGGTTTTACGAATACGGCCAAGGTCTCTTCCGGAAATTTTCTTTTAATGCGGAGTCCGCCTGCCACATCGATATCGAAGATTACGTTCTTGCCCTCGCCCCACAACTTCTCAATCTCGCTTTTTAAGGTACCGTAAAAATTATCGCGGTACACCTCTTCCCACTCCAAAAAATTATCGTTTTTGATGTTGTTCTTAAATTCGGAAATGGACATAAAATAATAATGTTCGCCGTTTACCTCCTTGGCCCTGCGAGGTCGCGAAGTCGCCGAGACCGAAAAGGCCAGATTCAGATCGGACTGTTCCAAAAGATGGCGTACAATAGTGGTCTTTCCGCTACCGGAGGGTGCCGAGAATATGATGAGTTTACCGCCTTTCATTCTTAAAGTTCAAGTTCAAGCGCAAGTGTCAAGTTCAAAAAAGTAGTAGCGCACTCGTGAATTTTGTTCGTGGTTTGTAATCAAATATTAAAATTTATAAAATCTAAAACCAATAAACCTACCCGTATGGCAGACTGCCTTTTATTTTTTTTTCACTGCTTACCGCAGCTGCGACTGCCACTTTTTTAGAGTACGTTCAACATCTGCTCCTTGATTTTCTCCAGCTCGTCTTTCATTTGAACGACCAATTGCTGCATAGGGGCATAATTGGCCTTTGAGCCGATAGTATTGATTTCGCGGCCGATTTCTTGGGCGATGAATCCCAATTTTTTACCGTTTGAATCATTTGAGTTCAAGGTAGTGGCAAAATAGTTCAAATGATTGTCCAACCGCACCTTTTCCTCGGTGATATCGTACTTTTCCAAATAATAGACCAGTTCTTGCTCAAAACGGTTTTCGTCGACATCGG
>NZ_JBGTHY010000057.1:0-6992 GCF_041745955.1 Pricia sp. | reverse complement strand
GAACTCAAGGCCTTTAAACGAAAGTTCAAAAAGGGGATGGGCCGCGAGCTTGAAATGACGGATCTGTTATCCTACAAACTATATCCGAAAGTGTTCACCGAAGCGTATAACAATCATGTAAAATTCGGGAACGTAGTCAACATACCCACGAAAAATTTCTTTTACGGAATGGATATCGGCGAGGAGATTATGGTCGAGCTTGACCGGGGGAAGAACGTACTGATAGCGTTAATGCTCAAAGGTGAACCCGACGAGGGGGGCAACGTCAGCATATTTTTCAAGATCAACGGCCAATTGCGGAACGTGATGATACAGGACCGGTCGATCAAGGTCGAAAAAACACAAAATGTCAAAGCGGATGCCGATGACCCTAAACAGGTCGGCGCTCCCTTACAGGGGTTGCTCTCCAGCGTTCTGGTCAAAAAAGGCCAGCAAGTCAAACGCAACCAACCGCTATTTATCATAGAGGCCATGAAAATGGAGACCACGGTAACCGCCAACGCCGAAGGTACGGTCGATAAAGTTCAACTGGAAGGCGGTTCATTGGTCAATGCCGATGATTTGGTGTTACTACTGAAATAACTGAAATAGATGCCCGTGTTTCTCCATACCCATCCCTATCCGCCTTTTCTTTTTCCGGAAGCCACCAAACTCATTGTGGGCACGCTTCCGCCACCGCGATTTACTACCCGTGCACTCAAAAAAGAGGATGTCGATTTTTGTTATGGTAGCTGTGACGGACAGTTCTGGCCCATTTTAGATCGGATATTTGATTTGGGATTAAGGTATGAAACAACTCGGGAAGCCATCGATCAACGCAAACATTTTCTGTTCAAAAGGCGTATTGGCATTTGCGATATCGTCGAAGGGGCCGAAAGGGAAAAAACAGATGCCTCGGACCTAGGCATGCAAAACGTACAGCTTAGGGATTTGGTACGTATACTACAAGCCTATCCCAATATTGATACCCTTTTATTTACTGGCGGAAACAGTAAAAATGGCCCCGAATATTTTTTCAGGAAACATTTGAAGGATAATGGATTGCATTTGGAAGTGGTTTCCAATGAGGTTCCCCGGATACATCGTTTCATACTGCCTTCGGGAAATAATCGGATAATCAAAACAATATCGCTGACAGCACCCTCGGGAGCAGCGAACAGGGCGGTCGGCAGTTTGGCATCCTATAAAAAAATGAAGGATGAAAATCCCGAATTCAATACGGTTGATTTTAGGGTGTTGCAATATGCACCGTTTTTTTGAGAATTTCCTCCGGTTTCAAATACATCTTACACTAACTAAAAAGAGCCCTACCGATGAAGGCAAGGCTCTTTTACGAGAACACTATATGAAAATGAAAAATTTTAATTCGTTTTAATTACATGATAAAAGTAGCTCGGCATCGTAGCATATTGAAATTTTTGTTGTGAAAGCCGTTGTTTTTGTGGTGTAGGGACGTTATTTTGTTATTTGGGATAAAATCGTTCCATCCGAAAGGCATTTATTCCGATATTTATGGACTCAATTACATCCTCATAAATTAAATTCAGTACCCATATATGCATCAAACAGAAAGACTCGAGACCTTCAAAAAATCCGTTACCAACAAATTCAATGTCTACAACAGTTTATTTTTAAACCTGCCGTACCGAAATATCGAAAATGTGGGCATGCTCATTCCCTTACTTTTCGATCAATGTGAAAAAGGATTGAAGTCAGGGAAGCATCCGCAGGAAATTCTGGATACATTTTTCAAGAATTATGCGGACATCAAGGAAGAAAAGGACCAGATCGATTTTATGTTCCGCATCATCCAATACGTAGAACGTCAGGTAGTACTATATGATAGTGTTGAAGATGCCGCTTTTCCCAAGCTTCAGGAACACAGTAGCTCGTTGTCCATCAAGGACTATTTTCAGTTCGTCGACAAAAATAAGGATTGGGACAAGCTCGCCGAACAACTGTCTACCTTCAGTGCCCGAATCGTATTTACCGCGCATCCTACCCAATTCTATACCCCTGAAGTACTCGATATCATCGGCGAACTACGCTCCCTTATTCTGGAAGACCGCATTAACGATATCGACCTTACGTTGCAGCAATTGGGGCTTACCTCGCTGATCAATGCCAAGAAACCCACTCCGCTCGATGAGGCGAAAAATATCATTTACATCCTCCGAAATGTGTATTACGATGCCGTCGGACACCTCTTTTCCTACATCAAAGGCAATGTGCCCAACGCCAATTTCAACAATTACAATATTATGAAACTCGGTTTTTGGCCAGGGGGCGATCGCGACGGTAATCCGTTCGTAACCGCCGATATTACCAAAGACGTGGCCGATGAGCTACGGGTCAACCTGATGAAATGTTATTATAACGACCTGAAGCAACTCCGAAAAAAACTCACTTTCAAGGATGTTCAGGAGCCATTGAACAAATTACGGGACAGTCTTTATGTGGCGATGTTCAATAGGGAGAAAACGGTCGATTACCAGAACCTGATCGGGCCTTTGGAGACGGTACGTGAGACGCTTACCGAAAAGTACCATGCACTTTACCTTAAAGACCTTGACCAACTGATCGATAAGGTCAAGATTTTCAAGACGCATTTTGCCACTTTGGATATACGCCAAGATCAGAGTAAGCATATTCTGGTGGTGGAAAGCATCTTGAAACAAAATGATATTATTAAGGATACCCTTGACGAACTCGACCAGGAGGAATTGATCGCTATTTTGTTGCATAAAGATCTAAAGGCGAATGCGAGCGATTTTTCGGATGATATTATAAAAGATACCCTGATCAATATTCCCCAGCTAAAGGAGATTCAGAACAGAAACGGCGAGGAGGGATGCAATCGCTACATCATCAGTAATTCTGAAGATATTTTCTCCGTACTTTTCGTCTATGCATTATTCCGATGGTGTGGATGGGAAGCCAATACGATTACCTTTGACATCGTTCCCCTGTTCGAGACCATGAACGGCATGGCCGGTGCGGAAGCGACCATGGAGGCCCTGTTCAAAATGCCGGAATACCGGGCACATCTCGAACGCCGCAATAATGTGCAGACCATTATGCTCGGTTTTTCCGACGGTACCAAAGACGGAGGCTATCTCAAGGCCAACTGGTCCATTTTAAAAACTAAGGAAACCCTATCCAAGGTCTGTAAAAAGAACGGTATCAAAGCCGTCTTTTTCGACGGTCGTGGCGGCCCGCCGGCACGCGGGGGCGGAAAGACCCACCGATTCTATGCCGCACAGACCAAGGATGTCGCCAACCACGAAATCCAGCTCACCATTCAAGGCCAGACAATTACGAGTACCTACGGCACCAAAGAACAGTTTATGCACAACTCTGAGCAACTGTTGACCGCAGGCCTATCAAACAACCTGTTCGGAAAAGAAAATGTAATTTCAAAGGATTCCCGTAAGCTGATGGAAGATCTTTCAGAACTGAGTTTTTCCAAATACGACGCTTTGAAGCGGCACGAAATGTTCATTCCTTATCTTGAGAATAAAAGCACCCTGAAGTATTATACTAAAGCGAACATTGGCAGTAGACCGGGCAAACGTGGCAATAAGGCCAAATTGGAGCTGACCGATTTGCGGGCCATCTCTTTTGTGGGATCTTGGAGCCAACTGAAACAGAACGTACCCGGTTATTTCGGGATTGGCACGGCGATAAAGACTTTAAAGGACGATGGTAGAATTGAAGAGGTCAAAACCCTGTTCGATGAAGTACCTTTTTTCAAGGCTTTGATGCTGAACAGCATGATGTCGTTGACCAAATGCTATTTCGAGTTGACCAGTTACATGAAAGAAGACCCCGAATATGGCGACTTCTGGCAAATCTTGCATACCGAGTACGAACTATCCAAAGAAATGCTGTTGCTCATAAGCGGATTCGATATCCTGATGCAGAACGAAGGCGTTTCCCGGGAGTCGGTGAAGATCAGGGAAAATATTGTACTTCCCCTGCTGGCCATTCAGCAATATGCCTTGCAGAAAATCGGTCAGAATGCCGGATTTAAAGAGGAGTATGAGAAAATAGTGACCCGGTCTTTGTATGGCAATATCAATGCAAGTCGGAATTCGGCGTAGCGAAGCCCCCACAAAATAAAAACAAACCCTGAAATTGCTATGAAACGATTTCAGGGTTTTTCAAGTTGATTCGGTTGGACCAAAACATGCTTATCGAATCATCTGAACAAAAACAGCTATCGAATTCACGCCATGTTCCGTTAAGTGTTTGATAAACGCCGAACCGATAATCGCACCTTTAGCGGTTTTGGTCGCCTGCTGAAAGGTCACGGAATCTTTAATGCCAAAGCCTACAATCTGTGGGTTGGAAAGCCGCATGGCCGATATTCTTTCGAAATAGTCGGTTTGGACGCTTCCAAACCCTTTGCCGGAACCCGTAACGCTCGCGGAACTGACCATATAGATAAATCCTTTGGATATCTTGTCGATAAACCGGATGCGTTCTTCGGAGGTCTGCGGTGTAATCAGGAAAACGTTGAACAGTCCGTATTTTTCAAAAGTTTCCTGACATTCCTCATGGTACACATCGACCGGCAAATCGGGAATAATGAGTCCGTCTATACCAATTTCCTGACATTTTTTGCAGAATGCCTCCACACCATATTGCAGCATAGGGTTGAAATACCCCATGATAATCAACGGAATCGAAACGGATTCCCGGATATCCTTTAACTGTTCAAAAAGGATTTCGGAGGTCATTCCGTTTTTTAGCGCTTTGGTGGAGCTCTTTTGTATGGTAGGCCCGTCGGCCAGGGGATCGCTAAAGGGAAGTCCGATTTCAATCATGTCGACACCGTTTTTTTCTAGATCTTGAATGATTTTTAGGGTATCGTTCAGGGCGGGGTAGCCTGCCGTGAAGTAGATGGAGAGAAGTTTTCCTTCGGCGGCCATTTTTTCAGTTATTCGGTTCATGCAATTTTGTTTTATTTTGGATGTTAGTGCCTCGCTTATACCCTGTAGGTCAGTCATCTTTTAAAGCTTAAAGTAGTCAATGTAGGTATCCAAATCCTTATCCCCCCGACCTGACAAGTTGACCACCACCACATCATCTTTTTCAAATTTCCTAAGATCAAAAATCGCAAAGGCATGTGAGGTTTCAATGGCGGGAATGATACCTTCCAACTGTGCCATTTCCAGTCCTGCAATCATGGCCTCATCATCGGTGATGGAGATGAATTCCCCACGACCTGATTTGAATAGATGAGCGTGCATCGGCCCTACACCGGGGTAATCAAGCCCTGCGGAAATAGAATACGGCTCGGTTATTTGTCCGTCGGTCGTTTGCATCAACAGGGTTTTACTACCGTGAATGATGCCCACTTTGCCCAGTGCCGACGTAGCGGCACTTTCCCCTGAGTTCACTCCTTTTCCGGCTGCTTCCACGGCAATAATACCCACATCGGGATTATCGAGATAATGGTAATAAGCTCCGGCGGCATTGCTGCCCCCACCGACACAGGCGACCACATAATCGGGATGCTCACGCCCTTCCTTTTCCTTCAACTGCCATTTGATTTCCTCGGAGATGACGGACTGAAACCGTGCCACCATATCAGGGTAGGGGTGTGGCCCTACGACCGATCCAATGATATAATGCGTGTTTACCGGATTATTGATCCAATCCCGGATGGCCTCGTTGGTAGCATCCTTCAAGGTACGGCTACCGGAAAGCGCCGGTCGCACTTCCGCCCCCAGCATTTTCATTCGCGCGACATTCGGGGCCTGGCGGGCGATATCGATTTCCCCCATATAAACGATGCATTCGATACCCATCAGGGCGCAGACCGTAGCCGTGGCGACACCGTGTTGTCCGGCTCCCGTTTCGGCGATAATCCGGTTCTTGCCCAGTTTTTTCGCCATTAAGATTTGTCCGATGGTATTGTTCACTTTATGCGCACCCGTATGGCAAAGGTCTTCCCTTTTGAGATAGATTTTAGTCCCATATTTTTCGGATAGCCGTTTGGCGAAATACAGTGGGGTAGGGCGGCCGACATAATCTTTCAGCAATTGGTCGAATTCCTTTTTAAAGGAGGGTTCTTCCATAATACGGATGTAGTTCTGGCGGAGTTCCTCACAATTCGGGTAAAGCATTTCTGGTATAAACGCCCCGCCGAATTCGCCGTAGTAGCCTTTTTTGTTTGCGTGGTATGACATAGTTCTTTTTTTAGGGGAAACCTTCGATATTTGGAGAGCTGGCATTTTTATTTAAAATTTAAAGGCTCTGTTATGCCAAGTAGGGCGGTCGCCGCGGACCGACCAATACACTAGGCCCATAGCCAAGGCTTTTGTATTTAGTGCTTATCTTTTTTCGCTTAAATGCCAAATCAAAAGATTTGGCGTTTCCAGTAAATCAGATCAGGTCAATGAACATAGGACTTACCGCCCTATTTGCAATAGTCATTGGTGCATAGTGCTTTTCACGTTCTGCTTGGTTTTCGGATGTTTCTTATTTAGTTCGAATTGAGCGTTGGCAAGACATACTCTTTTGCAATTTTTGGTGTAGCGTTGGCTGGTGCGAATTGCAAATGTGTATGGCTTTGAGCGTTGGCTATTCCGTTTCTCCGTTTATCGTTTCCATTATTTCTCTAAAACTATACAGTCCAGATTCTATGTTTTCAATAATTTCATTCGCTAAAATGTCTGGGTCTGGCAGATTATCTAAATCAGTCAAACTTTTATCTTTTAGCCAAAAAATATCCAAACTCGTTTTGTCTCTCGCAATTATTTCATCATAAGTATATTTTCTCCATCTTCCATCTTCATTTTCTTCACTCCAAGTTTCTTTGCGTTTGTTGATATTGCTCGGATTGTAAAGTTTTACAAACTCTTTTAAATCCGACATCATCATTGGTTTTTTCTTTAATGTATGATGTATGTTTGTTCTGTAATCATAAAACCAAATATCCTTTGTCCACGCTTCTTTACTTGCAGGTTTATTTTTGAAAAACA
>NZ_JBGTHY010000056.1:0-2378 GCF_041745955.1 Pricia sp. | reverse complement strand
CCTACGATTGGCTCAACTACCTGTCCAATCAAATAGGGGGTCGGCTTTCGGGATCTTTAGAGGCACAACGGGCGGTGGAATACACCAAGGCCCAGCTCGATTCATTGGGCTTGGACAAGGTTTGGCTGCAACCGGTGATGGTGCCCAAATGGGTACGCGGCACTCCGGAGTTTGCGTATTTAGAAACATCGCCCGGGGTGACCAGCACAGTGCCCATCTGCGCCTTGGGCGGTTCCGTGGCCACACCCGTGGGCGGCCTGAAGGCGAATATCATCGAAGTAATGGGCATCGAGGAACTAAAGGTATTGGGTAAAGCCAAGGTTGCAGGCAAGATCGTGTTCTACAATCGACCAATGGATCCAACGCTTATCAGTACCTTTGAGGCTTATTCAGGCTGTGTCGATCAGCGATATTCGGGTGCGGAAGAGGCCGCTAAATATGGTGCGGTCGGAGTTGTCGTACGATCCATGAACCTGAGACTGGACGATTTTCCACACACCGGTTCGATGGGCTATGGCGATACCGCCGTTTCCAATAGAATTCCCGCTGCAGCGATAAGTACCAATGGTGCGGAGATGCTGGCCACCACCTTAAAATTGAATCCGGAAACCAAATTTTACTTTAAGCAGAACTGCAAACAGTTCGACGATGTGGAATCGTTCAATGTCATCGGGGAAATCAAGGGCGGTACCCATCCCGATGAAATAATCGTGGTGGGGGGACATCTCGATTCTTGGGACCTCGGCGACGGCTCCCACGATGATGGCGCCGGTTGCGTACAGAGTATGGAAGTTCTCCGCCTTCTTAAACTTTCGGGCTACAAACCCAAACGTACGATAAGGACCGTACTCTTTATGAACGAGGAAAACGGATTGCGAGGTGGCACGGAATATGCCGACAAGGCCATAATGAACAACGAAAACCATGTTTTCGCCCTAGAAAGCGATTCCGGCGGTTTTACCCCAAGGGGATTTTCGTTCGACAGCTCCGATGCCGACCTGAAAAAAGTACAACGTTGGGCACCGCTTTTCGAACCCTATATGGTCCACTTGTTTGAAAAAGGTTACAGCGGTGCGGATATCGCTCCCCTAAAAAAGGATGGCATAGTCCTGGCCGGTCTACTTCCCGATTCCCAGCGCTATTTCGTGCATCACCATGCCGCAAACGATACCTTCGAACATGTCAACAGACGTGAACTCGAACTCGGTGCCGCCAGTATGGCGAGCTTGGTTTATCTCTTTGACAAATACGGGGCAGAATCCGATACGTTAAAACGATAGTTTGAGAATAAACAACTTTGGTGAAGTAAGCTATCGATGGTGTTCAGTTTAAGGTTCAATCGCTGCTTCGCAGTTGTTCAAAGTTTAAAGCGTTTGTGAATTATCTTGAACCTTAAACGCACCGAAGGCGCATTGAACCTTAAATCATATACTCCAACATTTTTCTTACCTTTGCCCCTCACAAAAAACGAGTAAAATGCAAGACGGAATCTACGCAAAATTCAACACATCCAAAGGAGAGATACTAGTAAAGCTCACCCATGAAAAAACACCCGGCACGGTCGGTAATTTCGTGGCCCTAGCCGAAGGAAAAAAGGAAAACAAGGTAAAACCGAAGGGAGAACCGTATTATGACGGGTTGAAATTCCATCGGGTCATTCCCGATTTTATGATACAGGGCGGATGTCCCCAAGGTTCCGGTACGGGAGATGCTGGCTATAAGTTCGATGATGAGTTCCACCCAGACTTGAACCATTCCGAACCAGGCGTACTTTCCATGGCCAATTCCGGACCGGGCACTAATGGCAGTCAGTTTTATATCACCCACGTACCGACGCCTTGGTTAGACAACAAGCACACCGTCTTCGGTCAAGTCGAATCGGGTCAAGATGTGGTCGATGACATCGCACAGGGCGATACCATTGAAAGCCTCGAAATCGTGAGGGTAGGCGAAGACGCCAAAAAATTTGATGCGGTCGAAGCCTTCGAAACCTTCAAAAGCTCAAAGCAAAGAGGTATTGCGGAACAAAAAAAGAACCAGAAAGCGGAACTCGACAAAATTTCGGCGGGATTCGAGAGTACCGAGAGCGGACTACGTTACAAAATGATTCAGGAAGGCAACGGGTCGAAGGCCCAGAAAGGGCAGACCGTATCCGTACACTACGAAGGGTCGCTGTTAAACGGGCAAGTTTTCGATTCTTCATACAAGCGCAAGCAACCCATCGATTTTCAATTGGGCGCGGGCCAGGTAATCTCAGGATGGGACGAGGGCATAAGTCTACTGAAGGTAGGGGACAAGGCACGCTTCGTTATTCCATCTGATTTAGGATATGGAAGTGCCGGTGCCGGTGGCGTCATTCCCCCAAACGCCACGCTGCT
>NZ_JBGTHY010000055.1:0-1617 GCF_041745955.1 Pricia sp. | reverse complement strand
GCTTAAAAAAATTTTCTTTTCCACGCGCCTAACGGCCATCCTTTTTATCGTTTTTGCCACCGCAATGGCCTTTGGCACCTTTATCGAAAGTAAATATAGTACGGAGACCGCCCGTATCTGGGTGTACAACGCCTGGTGGTTTGAGGCGATCATGGTCTTTTTTGTTATTAATTTTATGGGAAATATGCTTCGTTACCGGCTTTTCCGATGGGAAAAATGGCCGGTACTGACCCTGCACCTCTCGTGGATACTGATTATCGTCGGTGCATTCGTTACACGTTATATCAGTTTCGAGGGAATGATGCCCATCCGTGAGGGCAAAACCGAAAAGGTGTTTTATTCCGATAAGACCTATCTAACTGCCTATGTAGACGGTGAAATCGACGGACAACCGAGGCGGAAGACCTTACAGGAAGATCTTATCGTTACCGCCGAAGCCATTAAGTCGAACTTACCTTGGGATTCTGATTATAACGGACAGCCGTTCACGATTTCGTATGTGAACTTCATCGATGGGGCGGAGGAAGGCCTGATTCCCGATGAAAACGGCAAGGAATATTTGAAAATCGTGGAAGCCGGAGACGGCCAACGCCATGAACATTTTTTGGAAAACGGACAGGTGGCCAGCATCCACGGGGTGCTTTTTGCCCTGAACAAAGACACGGAGGGGGCCATAAACATTATGTCGACTGACAGTTCCTATCAGATAGCTTCCCCTTTCGAAGGCAGTTTTATGCGAATGGCGGACCAGTTTCAAGGCCAGGTCGCCAAAGACAGCCTGCAAGAATTTCAGCTGCGGTCGCTCTACACTATGGCCGGGATGCAGTTCGTCGTTCCCGACCCTATCATCAAAGGTTCTTATGATGTGGTCAAGGTGCCTACGAAAGAAATTACCGAAGCTACCCTTGATGCCCTGGTCGTCGAGGTAACGGCCAATGGCGAAACTGTACAAAAGAAATTATTGGGCGGTAAGGGTATATCCGATTTTTCGGAGAAATTCAATGTCGGGGGGCTCGATTTCAGTTTGAGTTACGGATCCAAGGTTTACGAATTACCGTTCGGTATCAAATTGAACGATTTTATTGCCGAAAAATATCCCGGAACCGAGAAAGGCTACAAATCGTTCATGAGCAAGGTTACCGTAGCAAACGATCGTCCGTACGATTACGACATCTTTATGAACAATATTCTCGATCAAGGCGGATACCGCTTTTTTCAGTCCAGCTTCCATCCCGATGAAAAAGGCACCGTCCTCTCCGTAAATCACGACCAATGGGGCACTTGGATCACGTATTTGGGCTATTTCCTGCTTTATACGGGATTGATGGGCATAATGTTCTTCGGAAAGACCCGTTTTAAGGACCTGGGCAAATCCCTTGAACACTTAAAATCCAAAAAAGCGGCATTGACCTCAGTGATGCTAATGCTCGGGCTGTTCGGGATGCAGGCACAGGATATTGATATAGCCACTGCCGGGAACAAAACCGAGGCACAAGAATTACAGGACGAAGCTACGGCCGGCAGCGAGCCGGAGCAGGTGCCCATAGAGCAAGCGGCCCAATTGCAAGAGCATGCTGTCGGTGATGGTCACGAGCACGATGCTATGACACCTACGCA
>NZ_JBGTHY010000054.1:0-3103 GCF_041745955.1 Pricia sp. | reverse complement strand
CTGACCGCGCAAGACCCGTTCAACAATGTCGCCCGTACGACCATCGAGGCAGCCGCCGCAGTCTTTGGAGGTACCCAAAGCCTGCATACCAACGCCTTGGACGAGGCCATGGCCCTACCCACCGATTTTTCGGCCCGAATTGCCAGAAACACCCAGCTTTTTCTAAGGGACGAAACCAAAATCACCAAAACCGTAGACCCTTGGGCGGGAAGTCACTATGTAGAACAATTGACCCACAATCTGGCACACAACGCTTGGGAACTGATCCAAGAGGTAGAAGATTTGGGAGGTATGACCAAGGCCATCGAAGCTGGTATTCCCAAAATGCGGATCGAAGCGGCGGCGGCCAAAAAACAGGCCCGAATAGATAGCGGGCAGGAGACGATTGTAGGCGTGAACAAATACCAGTTAGAGGACGAGGATCCGCTACAGATTCTGGAAGTGGACAATAACGAGGTCCGAAGGCAGCAAATCGAACGTTTGACAGCCATCAAGAAAAAACGGGATACCCAAGCCGTTGAAACCGCCTTGGAGAAACTGACCGACGCGGCCTCAAAAAAAATGAACGCTATTCGGAATGCTAAGGATGACGACTCGGATGCCGCCCGCAAAACCAAAGATGCCCATTCGCGTTCCGGCACAAATGCTACCGGATCCCCCGAAAGCGAACTTACAACGGATGGGGCCGGCGAATCAACCAGCTCCGCACCGGCCAGAGATGCAGAAAATTTATTAGCTTTAGCCGTCGAAGCGGCCAAGGCACAAGCGACCTTGGGGGAAATCAGCAATGCCCTCGAAGCCGCGTTTGGCAGGCATAAGGCAAAAATTCAATCCATATCAGGAGTGTATTCCAAAGAAATCCTAGACGACGAAAGCTTTAAAAAAGCCCGCGAACTGTCCGACCGTTTTGCAAAACAAGATGGACGAAGGCCGCGTATCCTCATCGCAAAAATGGGACAGGACGGGCATGACCGTGGTGCCAAGGTCGTGGCCACGGGCTACGCAGACCTCGGTTTCGATGTCGATATCGGCCCTCTTTTCCAGACTCCGGCAGAAGCGGCAAAACAAGCCATTGAGAACGACGTGCATATTTTGGGAGTTTCCTCATTGGCAGCCGGACACAAAACTTTGGTGCCCCAAGTCATCGAACATCTCAAAAACTATGGCCGGGAAGATATAATGGTCATCGTGGGGGGCGTAATTCCACAACAAGATTATCAGTTTCTGTTCGATAGCGGCGTAACCGCCATATTCGGCCCCGGCTCAAAAATTACCGATGCGGCCATTCAGATTTTAGAGCTATTGCTCGGGGCGGAATAACCGTTATACGTTCCCGACCGCTACGAAAGCACCTTAACCCTTGGTTCGATAAAGATTTTTATCTAAAAAGGTGTTCCTGAATTTGCCTTGGGGATCGTATTCATTCGCCAATTGTAAAAAGTCTTCCATTCTTTCATATCGGGAATGTAAGGTGTCCGGTTGCATGGTGAACATTTTTCCCCAATGCGGTAATACGCCAAAGGGGGCCAGGGCCTCCTCTATCTGGGGAAGTATTTTTTGCACCTCGTCCCAATCCTGTTTCCACGTAAAATGAAAGGCGATACAATCCCTTTTGTAACAGGGACTCATCCAATATTCATCGGCCGCGATGGCCCGTACTTCGGAAATCATCAGTTGGGGATAGATTTTATCCTTTAAGGCCACCAATGCCATATATGCATCTACCGCATTTTCCCTTCCCACGAAATATTCCGATTGCAGCTCTTCGCCATTGCTCGGGGTAAAGCCCATTTTAAAATGGGGGAGCCGTTCGTGCCACGGCCCCTCGACCCCCATCTGCTCCGTGCAATTTTCAGCGGGCATTACGGTAATGGGATGCAGGTTTTTGGTCGCGGGCGATGCCCCGTAAAAAGAACCAAAATCCTTTAATTCCCTGTCCGTTCTGCTTTTGACCCATACTTGGCTTACGGTATCGTTCTGATAATCGGTGAACAGGCTTACGCTGTAGCCGCTTGACATTATGTCATCGAAATGCTTTTGCAATGCGCTTACCGGAAGGTTCTGGAACAAATCTTGCCGAACGCCATAGGTCTTTTCGATGTCGAGGGTCATTCGTACGATGATGCCCAGTGCCCCCAAGCCGACGACCGCACCATAAAAATTCGGCTGTTCCCTTTCCAATCGGACTATTCCACCATTGGCGGTAACCAGTTCAAGGGCCGAAACCGCACTGGGAAGATTACCGTTGGTCACTCCGGATCCATGGGTCGCCGTAGCGCATGCCCCTGCAATGGAGATATGTGGCAAGGAAGCGAGATTGTGCAGCGCATAGCCCATTTTCTGTAGTTCTGGGGCCAGTTCACCGTACCGGATTCCCGCTTCTACGGTAACCGTATTTGCATCTTGGTCGATAGCGATGGCTCTATTGAGGTTTTTGGTGGAAATCTGCTCCATCGGGCTATCGGCTATATTGTTGAAGCAATGCTTTGAGCCCAACGCCTTGTGTTTTCCCGGTCCCTTTACCAAGTCCTGAAGTTCTTCGACCGTGTTTGGTTCTTGCAATTTTTCGGCCTTGTAGGTATAATTGCCCGCCCAGTTTTTTCTGTTTTCCTCAAGAACCTTGGTCGCAGTTTCTTCCTTTTTTGATTGGGGTTTGCAATTCATAAGGCCGAACGCCCCTGCTGCTGCAGCGGCGGCGGAAGATTTCATTATAAAAATTCTTCTTTTCATCTTTTTGTTTCTTTAGATACGTTTCATTTTTTTCGTGCAGGTTACTTATCACCAAGGATAGGAAACAATAAGTATATCCACATGTTCCCGTAGGATTTTGATATCACTTACCACAAGCGCCTTTGCTTCTTCATCAAGCCTTGTGATCTCGTAGGGCGGTTGGACGGCTTCGCTACAGGCATTCTATCCTTTTGTGCCTAGCTATAAATCCAGGATCGAAATCCAAAGCGTCTTTTCGATGAGCCATTTGAAGTTGTGCATCTATTGAAAGAGCACTATTTGTCTTTATGCTTTAAGATACAAAAAATTTGTACTCACAAACTGTATTGATATGGTCTCATATAAATTGTTATTACGTTATAAAAATAAATAA
>NZ_JBGTHY010000053.1:0-5983 GCF_041745955.1 Pricia sp. | reverse complement strand
CTTGTTCTTCAGCTCGGTCATCGAGCCTTCGATATCGGCGTTATAGGTTTCCGAAAGCTTTTTCAGTTCCGCCTCGGCCGTTTTCATTTCGGGCATGGCGCTTAACAATTGGGTCACGTCGATATGTGCGACTTTGCTCTGTGCGTTGACAAATCCTGTAGCGGCTACAAAAAATATTAGGGCTACTGCTATCTTTTTTAAGTGTTTCATTTGAGTGTAAAATTTAATAATTTGAGTGTCGGGTTTAAGTGATTACTAATTATTGATTATTGATTTTTAATTATTGATTGCTACTATCTGTTGCGTCTAATGAATAATTGAGTGAACAAAAACCACACCAATGCATTCTGTCATGGCTCGGAACTTATAACTTTTTACTGGACACTGTCCTTCACCTGCTCGCGCTCATCCAGCTTCGCTTGCCTTTTCGCCTCCCGTTCTTCCAGCAATTTCTTTCTTCTTTCTTCGTAGGCTTTTTTACGATCTTCACGCAACTTCAATTGCTCCGCCCTCTTTTCGTCGGCGGACTTTTCTCGGGCTTCCTGGGCTTGATCGGCCTGTTTCTTGCGCTCTTTGAGTGCTTCGCTCATCCCTTCCCCTTCCTCCTCTTCATCACCTTCAAATTCGTCAAGCGAATTTTTACTATCGGGCTTTTCGGTACGTTTACTTACTTTACGCGTCCGTGAAATACCACGTAATACCAAATCACTGATATCCCAGCGATTTTCGGAGTACAACATTACGACATCCGCCGATTTATCAAAAATAAAATCATATTTTTTATTGGCACCGATTTTTTGTACCTCGTTGAACACTTGGTCCTGGATCGGCTGGATCAACCGGCGCTTTTGCAATACGAGATCGCCCTGCGGCCCGAAACGGTCTTGTTGATATTCTATCATCTCTTTTTCCAGGATCTGTATTTCCTCTTCGCGTTCGGAAATCAGCTCATCGGTAAGCAATACCCGTTCGGCCATCAGGTCTTTCTTCATCTGTTCGACCGCACTTTGTTTTTGCTCGATGTCTATTTTCCACTTTTCTACCTTGCTGGCCAATTGCTCGGTAGCTTCCCTGTACTCCTCCACATTTTCAAGAATATACTCCATATCGACATAACCGATACGTACGCCACGTTGCGCATAGCTATACGCTGAAACCAGCGTTATCGCCAGTACTAAAAGAACGTTTGTTTTTGGTTTCATTGCTAAATCATTTAACCCTAAAGAAATAATCGTGCCAAGTTTAACAAACGGTTCAAAGTCAATGGTTATTAGGTGATTGTAATTGATGAATCGGTTTCCCAATTTTGTTTATACGTAGGCTTTTACCAAAACATGACCTAGCATTATTTTCAACTATAAACTACTTTCTCAAAACGATTGTCCGATAATAAAATGGGTTTCCCATCCATGCGGGCTGGTTTCCCGACCTGTATTGTCCGGATCGAACCCATATCCAAAATCAATACCCAAAAGTCCGAATGCCGGCATAAATATTCGCAAGCCAACACCAGCGGATCTTTTTATGTCAAACGGATTAAATTCCTGAAAATTGCGGAAAGCGTTACCCGCTTCTAAAAAAGTGAGGCCATAAATAGAGGCAGAAGGCTTTAGGGTCAATGGATATCGAAGTTCCACAGAAAACTTATTATAAATTAATCCGCCTTCCTGCTGCCTTGTTAAAGGACTTATCGGGGTCAAAGACTGATTTTCATAGCCTCTTAGCTGCACAATATCCCTTCCATCCAACGTAAAATTACCCATGCCATCACCACCTACAAAAAAACGTTCGAAGGGCACATCGCCAACATCATTATTGTAATTGCCTAAGAAACCAAATTCCGCATTGGTCCTCAATACCAATGACTTATCTCCGCTACCGACCAAAGTGGTATACCAATCGCCCTTAAATTTGATTTTATAATATTCAAGCCATTTAAACCGTTCTTGATCAATTTCTTCCAGTTCAGCGCTTTCTGGTGTATTCTGAATACGCTGTGCACGTTGCGCTTGCACTATAGGAGCAAGTTCTTCACTTCTATCCCTTAAACTTTCATAATCTTTATTACCGAAAAGCGAATACGGCGGGGTCAACTTGGCGGTAATTTCAAAAGTAGAGCCTCCCCGTGGAAAAATCTGCCCACCTGAAATAGCATTCCTTGAAATGCCCAAGGTATACGTTAAAGAATTAGACTTGCCATTTCCAAAGTTAAAAAGACCTAAATTGTAGTTGTTAAATTCGTACAACTGGTAGCCCAATGAATGCGAAATGGTAAAGAAGTCATCCGGCCATTGAACCCGTTTAGCCAGACCTGCGGACACCGAAGTAATGGAAAAACCCTCATCCTTATTAATCTCTATTCTGTTTCTGGTTGAATTCGCAAAATCAGTCCTGAATTGCTGGGTCCGCGAGAAGTTCAGGCTGAAGCGTACCGGCTTTTTACCTCCGAACCAAGGCTCGGCAAAATTCAAGCTGTACACCCGAAAGGATCGGCTAGCCTGTACCCGCATGGCAAACGTCTGTCCGTCACCCATGGGCACGGGTTTATAGGCCTCGCCGTTAAATATATTCTTTATTGAGAAGTTGTTAAACGAAAGACCTAGGGTACCTATAAAACCGCCGCCGCCATAACCGCCCTGGAGCTCGATCTGGCTGGCTCCCGACTCGACAAGTCCCCATTTAATATCGACCGTACCTTCGTTCGGGTTTGCGTTCAGAATGTCGGGCTTGATCGCCTCGGCGTCGAAATAGCCCAATTGCTGCAATTCACGAATCGTACGTATGATATCGCTTTTGTTGTATTTCTGTCCGGGGCGTGTCCGTAGTTCGCGATAAATCACGTGATCGTTGGTGCGGTCATTGCCCACAACATCGACATGGTTCAAAAAGGTCTCCTTACCCTCGATGATGCGAATCTCGAAATTGATGGTATCGTTCTGGGCAGAAACCTCGACCGGGTTGATACTTGAAAAAAGATAGCCGTTATTCTGGTACAGGTTGGTCAAATCTTCGGCATCGGGCTTGGAATCGTCGGCAATACGTTCCCGCAATAGTACGCCGTTGTACGTGTTTCCCTTTTTTATACCAAGAACGGAAGCCAATTGTCTATCGGTATAGACCGTATTGCCCACAAAATCGATATCCCCGAAATAATATTTGTTACCTTCCTCTATATCGAATTTGATATTGATATTATTTTCATCTACCTTAATAATCGAATCGGAAATAATCCGGGCATCGCGGTAGCCATTCTCGGCGTATCTATCGACCAGCAATTGCTTGTCGTTTTCATAATCTTCCTCGATAAATTTGGATTTTTTCCAAAAGCGGAAGAAACGTTTTTCCTTGGTTTTCTTGAGGGCGCCACGCAATCTTTTATCGGAGAGCTGCTCATTGCCCTCGAAAATCATATTCGCAATCTTCACCTTATCCCCCTTATTGACATTGATGATCATCTTCTGGGCATTGGTCTCCGAAGTATCGTTGGCCACCGCAATGGCGACCTTGGCGTTTAAATAGCCTTCCTTTTTATACTTGTTCTCCAAATAGTTTTTGGTATTGGCGATAAGGCTTTCGGTAATCTTCTTCCCTTTTTTAAGATCGGTATCGTCTAGAATACCATCGACCTTTCTGGGCTTGACCCCGTTTATCTTGATATCGGAAAGGGTGGCCCTTTCGGTAATGTGCAGTTCTAAAAACACCTTATCATCATCAATGTCGATAATGAAGAAATCGATATCACGAAAAAGTTCGAGTCCCCATAATTTATTGATTACCCCGCTTATCTCGTCGCCTGGAATGGTAATGGGCTGCCCGACCCGCAACCCGGTGTAGGTCTTTACGGTCTGCTCGTTATAACTTTGAAGTCCCGTTACCTCAAGACCGCCCAAAATATACTTTTTTCCATCCTCAAAAGAAAGTTCTTGAGCGGCGGTAAAGGTGGTAATGAGGAGTAATAGGATGGTAATTAAAGGCTCGAAGGATATGAACCTTTTCATATCGTCAGTTGAGTTGTTCGCTGGTTTTTCCAAATCTTCTTTCTCTGTTCTGGTAACTTTTTATGGCCTCCGTTAAATGCAGTTCACTAAAATCGGGCCAAAATACATCAATAAAGTAAAGCTCGGCATAGGCAATCTGCCAAAGCAAAAAATTGCTGATCCGGCATTCCCCACTGGTGCGGATAAGCAAATCTACATCGGGCAAATCGTGCGTGTAAAGATGAGTATTTATAATGGTTTCGTCAATATCATCTACTGAAATTATATTATTTTTAACTTTGGTACTGATCTGTTTTACGGCATTTTTAATTTCCTCACGTGCGCCATAACTCAGGGCCAAGGTCAGTGTCAAACCTGTATGGCCCTTTGTTTTTTCCATCACCTCTTTAAGCTCTCGGTGGGCTTTCTTGGGAAGGGAGCCAATATCGCCGATGGCATTGAGTTTTACGTTGTTCTTGATAAAGGTATCGAGTTCTTTTTTGAGGGAAGAAACCAGCAGTTTCATCAAGATATCGACCTCGAGCTTGGGCCGGTTCCAGTTTTCTGTAGAAAAGGTATAAAGGGTAAGATAATGCAAGCCGATTTCGACACAATTTTCGACGGTTCTCCGCACGGTATCTACGCCGTTCTCATGGCCAAAAACCCGAAGTTTGCCCTGCTTTTTGGCCCAGCGGCCGTTACCGTCCATAATGATGGCAATGTGGCGGGGCAGGTTTTTTTTGTCGATGTCCTCAAGGGGGTTCATACGGGTCGGAATACTATAGACATGAGATTTGCGATTTGGGATAACGCACTATGACCTTACTCAAAATTATCGCAACAGGGTTTTCTACCGAAGGTGTAAGTTAATGTTAATCCCGAGAAAACATACCAATCGTCGCTAAAAATATTTCCAAACTGCAGATTACCGAGCTGTTGGCTGACATTTAATTTATTGGGATTACTGCCATCCAGGTTATCGGTGAAGGTATATCGCGCGCCGATTTCGGCTCCCAGAATCAGAAACTGGTTCAAGCGCAATTTGGCCCCGACGGTCATGGGTATGGCAAAGTTGCCGTCTTTCTGGCCGATATCTATCACCCTTCTGAGTCCCGTATCGAAATAATTGTAGTCGTATCTAAAATAGGTGACTCCGGTATATAAATAAGGGGTAAAGGCCGGTCCGAGCCTGTGCAGGTTGTACTCCACAAAATTAAACTCAAGTCCGGCAGATGCTTCCAGGATGGAATTGTCGGCCACAAAGCTTCTTTGTTGTCGCGACGGGATACTCGACTTAGCATCTTCGGCCGTGAATTTACCATAGATCATACTGGCCCGCCAGGCGTAGCGTTTGGCGACATTCCATTTAAATAGTCCGCCAAAGGCGATATCGGAAGGCAGCACATAATTCGTTCGGCCAACATCGCCAATGGTATTGGCACCACCGGCAAAAACACCGACCTCGTAGGTCTGGGCGCCTATGGTACCAAATGCGCAGATAAAGAGTACGATAATCAATCGTTTCATAGGGAGTAAAATTCCAAATCCCCGAAAAACACTTTTAGGTATGGCCTTTCGGCCTTGCGTTTTATTCATATCTGAATCAAGGGGTGCAAATATAGCCATTGCTTGCCATCATTTGCATTGCGTGTTCTTTCTTGATAAACTGGATTTGCCGCTATTTATTGTTTAGAAAGCGTCAATTCCACTGTTCTAGGCCTTGGCCTTTTCGCTAAAGGGACGTTTTTTGGACTTGAACTTGCCCTTACACTTTATGAACCCCGATTCCGCCGATCCTCGCCCCATAACAATTTGTTGCGGATGGTTTTTAGGAAGCTCTCGGAAGTATACTCGACCATTTTTATTACGAAGTCCGCTTTTCTGATGTTGATTTCCTTTCCGTTCTCTACGGAAGCGATTCGGGAATCCAAGGAAATCAGATGGCTCTCTTCCCTACCGAAAACTTTAAGACGTATCAGCGTATCATCGGAAATCACCAACGGCCT
>NZ_JBGTHY010000052.1:0-6527 GCF_041745955.1 Pricia sp. | reverse complement strand
CCCTCAAAATGGAAAAATTCGCCTTTACGGCAAACTTATCGCTAAAGGCATGGGCGCCCCGGATACCAAAATCATAATAACCGTTCGTGCCGGCAACATCTTGGGAGGTCGCACCGCCTTTGAGGTAGGTACTGATACCCTGATAGTTCCAAGGATCTTTACTGGTCATGAAGAGGATACCGTTAAAAGCGCCCGCGCCATACAGTGCGGAAGAGGCTCCTGGAAGTATCTCGACACTCTTGACCTCGAGTTCCGACATACCCACCAAATTTCCCAGCACGAAATTGAGGCCCGGTGCGGAGTTGTCCATGCCATCTACCAATTGCATAAAACGATTGTTCGCAAACGTGGCGAAACCTCGGGTGTTTATCGATTGAAAGGTAAGACTATTGGTGTTGACATCGACCCCTTTTAAATTCTGTAATCCGCTGTAAAAGGACTCCGAGGAAGTCGACTTGATCTCTTTCAGCCCGAAACGCTCAACGGACACGGGGGATTCGAAAATACGTTCGGGAGTTCGCGAGGCCGAGATGACCACCTCGTCCAAAAAGGTCTGGGTTTCGTTCAGCACTATGGTCAGGGTGGCACCGGATTCAGTGACTTCCTCCGTTGCCTCCGTATAGCCAATACTGGTGATCTTCAGCTGAAAAGGTGGGACTTCGGAAGTTTCCAAAATAAAATTCCCGTCAAAGTCGGAGGTGGTGCCTATGGCTTTCCCTTCAATTACGATATTGGCGCCGGGTACGGGCTGATTGTTTTGATCGACTACTTTACCGTTTACGGTAGTCTGCGAAAAGCCGAAGCTCGCTACCAACACTAGGGGGAAAAACAGTATTGCTCTCATGTTAAGTTTAAGTTAAATTAGTTTGTATCGGCAAGTTAACAATTTTTTTATATCGAAAATCATAAAATGAAAAAAATTATGCATGCATAGTATATTTTTCGTAACTAGCATTGCTTAGATTGCCATATTCCCAAAAAAAAGACCATCATTTGTGCGATGGTCTTTATGAACTCAGATTTCGGGATGGTAGCTATTCCACCGTAACCGACTTGGCCAAGTTTCTTGGCTGATCGACATTACAACCGCGCATTACGGCGATATGGTAAGACAATAATTGCAACGGTATCGTGGTCAATAGCGGTGTTAGGCTTTCAAAGGTCTCCGGCACTTCGACCACATGATCGGCCAGTTCGGTGACCTGTTCGTCACCCTCGGTAACAATGGCAATGATCTTGCCCTTTCGGGATTTTATTTCTTGGATATTGCTCACTACTTTTTCATAATGCCCTCTTTTGGTAGCGATTACGAATACGGGCATCTGCTCGTCGATCAGGGCAATCGGGCCGTGCTTCATTTCTGCCGCTGGATAACCTTCTGCATGTATGTAGCTGATTTCCTTTAATTTAAGTGCGCCTTCTAAGGCGACAGGAAAATTATAGCCCCTACCTAGATACAGGGCATTGGTAGAATCTTTGTACACTTTGGAAATGATTTCGACCAATGGGTTCGATTCCAAGGCCTTTTCGACCTTGGCGGGAATGGTTTCCATTTCCTCCAAGTATTCACGGAAGCGTTCATCGGAAAAGACCCCTTTTTCCTTCGCCAGTTTTAAGGCAATCAAGGTCAAGACCGTAATTTGAGTGGTAAATGCCTTGGTGGAAGCGACCCCGATTTCCGGACCGGCATGGGTATACGCCCCGGCATCGGTCTCACGGGCGATCGAAGAACCGACCACGTTACAGACGCCGAACACAAACGCGCCATTTTCCTTGGCCAGTTTAATGGCGGCCAAAGTATCGGCCGTTTCGCCGGACTGTGATATCGCTATCAACACGTCTTTATCGGTAATAACGGGATTTCGATATCGGAACTCGGACGCATATTCCACCTCAACGGGAATACGTGCCAAATCTTCAAAAATATATTCGGCCACCAGACCGGCGTGCCAAGAGGTACCGCAAGCCACGATAATGATGCGGTTGGCGTTCATGAACTTGTCCAAATGTTGATCGATACCGGCCATTTTTATAAGACCCTGTTCAGTACGTAACCTGCCGCGATACGTATCCAATATCGCCCGGGGCTGCTCATAAATTTCCTTTAGCATAAAGTGGTCGTAACCGCCCTTTTCGATTTCCTCGATGTTCATTTTAAGTTCTAGGATATTCGGGTAGGTAATCGCGTCATCTTTGATTTTCCTCAATTTTATCTCTTTTCCGAGACGGATTACCGCCATCTCCTCATCCTCCAGATAAATGGCATTGTTGGTGAATTCGATAAACGGGGAAGCATCGGAAGCAATAAAGAACTCGTTTTCCCCCACTCCGATAGCCAATGGGCTACCCAATTTGGCAACCACGATCTCATCGGGTTTTTGCTTATCGAAAACTGCAATGGCATAGGCACCGACCACCTCGTTTAAGGCAAGTTGCACCGCTTTGCCCAATTTTACGTTTTCCTGTTTCTTGACTTCCTCGATCAGGTTCACCAACACCTCGGTATCCGTATCCGAGTGAAAAATATAGCCCCTTTTGGTCAGCTCTTTTTTGATGGATTCGTAATTCTCTATGATTCCGTTATGGATGATGACCAAGTCGCCGGAATTGGAGTAATGCGGATGTGAGTTCACATCGTTGGGAACCCCATGGGTCGCCCAACGCGTATGGCCGATACCCAAACAACCTTTTGTGGAAATTTGCTTTTCGGATTTATTTTTCAGGTCCTCCACCTTTCCCTTGGTTTTGGAAAGATTGATGTCATTACCGTCATAAAGTGCGATGCCGGCACTGTCGTAGCCTCTGTATTCTAGCCGCTGAAGGCCTTTGATAATAATCGGATAGGCCTCTCTGTGCCCTATATAACCTACAATTCCACACATAAAATTAGTTCTTTAGCTTAGGGGGATAGCTCGGTTTCGCGGCAAATTTAAGCGAAACGAGTAAATAATATCACTTTTCTAATCATTAAACGAAGAAATTTGGAAACTCGTATCTAGAGGTTGGGAAAATTAAAGTTTAGTTAGACGAGACACCGTCCCATATTGGTTTATTGCAACTTGAGCTTTTGGGAATCTTAATTCGCCTCCGTGTAAAAAATCTCGAGCTGAAGTTTTTTACCCGTGTTGGTCGCGGAAACGTTACTCCCGAAAAGCACGGTACCCAATGGGCTCAATGTGGCCGCCACCGGTAGTTCCGTTTCGGTATCGTTGTCGAGCATGGCATCGGCAACATTGAAAATCCCTATGTTCGGCGTAATCGTAAGTCCCAAAGTGGCATTTTCGGCATTACGAACGACCAGATCATTGATATAGTCCGTGATCTTTACGGTATATTTCAGCTCTGAACCGGTGCCCTCCAAGAGTCCGCCGTAAAAAGGATAGCTGTCAAAATGTGTCCCGCCCTGCCCGGCCGGTGTGTCGTTACGGCCGATGAGGGGTGCATTGGTCTCCATATTGTATAGATACAGTCTGGGCGGCTCGATTACCCCCGGTTGTTTGTCCACATAAAAAACCAGATTGGCCTCGTTGATAATCCAATTGTTGGCCTTTATCTGTTCGATGGCTTGCCTACCATTGGCATCATCGAAAAGATTGATTTCGGCAAAACTGCCGGTACCCCCTTTAAGATAGATACGTTCCGCATTTTCTTCGGATGCAATGGCGTCGGCGATTTCGGGAGCGTAGGCATCATTGATAAAGCTGTTTACCGCATTGCCTACAATGGGGAAAGTCTGTCCTTGTTGCGATGGACCCTGTTGAGTGATAAAATTGAGCACAAAATCTTTGTTCTTCGCCGCTTCGCCTGCCGTATAGCTATAGGATATCGTAATGTTGGCATCCCTCAAATTGAATAGCATCATGAGCTCTTCCCCCGCCGAGGGTTCCAACGAGAGGTGTATTCCGCGTAAAAAGTTATTGAAATTTGCCTGGGTCAGCAACTCGGAACCGCCCTCTTTGTCCAAAATATTCTCTTGGAAAAACTCTTTGTCCAATGCCACCCGAATACCGGGCGGCAATCTCATGAATTGTTCCGCCTCGTTGATGTTCTCCGTCGAGGCATCATCTTCCTTCGGCAACAAAATTTGTTTTTCGCTGATAGTGATGGTGGTATCCAATGAAATTTTATCGGCCAGGAAACCGGAAAAATCCTGATCGGAATAGTATTCCTGGGCCTCCTGAAAATTGGTGTTCGGATCTAAATCCCGAAGAAAATAGGTAGAGCGTTGCAAATTTAACGTAAACGGCAGTTCGCGATTCCCGTAAATACTATCTACGTCGAAAGTGCGTGCAAATTGATCCCTAATAAAACCATCAACTTCAACGTTATCGGCAACAAGGGGATTGGTACCCCTGGTTTTTTCTTGATTGTCGGTCAGTCCGTCACCGTCACTATCGCTATTGGGGTCGGTCGAATCCACATCCAGTTCATCTATCACGTCATCGTTGTCGGCATCGCCCGAGGGACTGGTCAAAAAGGGAATAAAGAGATACACCGAATCGACGGTCTCGTTTTCGGGAGTTGTCTCCGCTGCCGGACGGGCATCGCCAAAAAGTGGGTCTACAGTCGATAATCGAACTTGGGAGGTAATCGTCGCTTCGGTCTTGCCATATACCGGATGGTTATAAGCCCCCAATTGATAAATAGGAAGCTGATTGGCTCTTACCGCCCGTATTTTTTTATTGACGGCAAAAATATCGAAAACGGCCTTATCTGTGTTGAAAGGTTCGTTACCGATAACCCCGGCACCAATGGTTGTCGGATCTTTTTCACAGGCCGCCAGAACGGCAACGAGCGCAATTACCGCCAACGCGGTAAATTTGGGTCGATTCAAAAAAATCATTCAGGCTATTTTAAAACTTCAGTGTTATAGAAATTGGCATAGGCATCCTCAAATTCTTGAAGGGATACATAAGGCAACACAGGTTTTTGAAGGTTGGAGATGTGGTCTTGTAAATCTTCCGGAATTCCTTCCGCCGCTAAAATAACGGCATCTGAATTATCGACCGCAATCTTTAACAAATTATTATAGGTAGGTATCTCAAGGGATGCAATACTTTCTTTGGCAATGCCGTCGAAAGCAATCTTATCAATCATAGCGGGATCAAGCTCGCCCTCGAACGATTTCCCATAGACCGATAGCACAATTTTACTGGTATCGAAAAGGGGTTCGTCGGCATAGAATTTCTTAAGGTATAGGGGCAATAAAGAAGCCATCCACCCGTGTACGTGAATAATATCTGGAGACCAGTTCAATTTCTTGACGGTCTCGACCACCCCTTTTGCGAAGAAAATGGCACGTTCATCGTTATCGGGAAAAAGATTTCCTTTGGCATCGGTAAACGTTCCCTTCCTCTTAAAATATTCGTCGTTATCTATAAAATATACCTGGATGCGCTCCTTCGGTATGGACGCTACCTTAATAATCAAGGGCATATCCATATCATTGACCACCAAATTCATTCCGGACAGGCGTATCACCTCGTGCAATTGGTGCCTGCGTTCGTTGATATTGCCGTATCTAGGCATGAAGATCCGTATCTGGCCACCCTTGCTGTTGACCATTCTAGGAGTTTCGTAAGACATTAGGGAAACTTCGTTCTCCGGAAGATAGGGCACTAGTTCCGACGATACGAACAATATCTTTTTACCATTCATGTATATAATATTTTATAGGTATAGTGCAAATTGGCTGCAAAATTACAAAATTTATAGAGATTAGCCGTAAGTTTGCTCGGTTTAAAAATAACCTATGCCCGTCATAACCACCAAGAAAGAGCTCGACCAACGCCTATCTTCATTGCCGAAAGATGGAAGTCTCGGACTTGTACCGACTATGGGCGCCCTGCATCAAGGACATGCCGCTTTGGTCGAAAAAGCGGTTGCGGAGAACCGGTGTGTCGTGGTCAGTATCTTTGTAAATCCCACCCAGTTCGATAATAGGGAAGACCTCGCCAAGTACCCGAATACGCTCGAAAAGGATATTTTCTTATTGGAGGGTATTTCTGGGGATATCCTAGTTTTTGCGCCTACGTCGGATGAAATCTACGACCATCGGGTGCAATCAAAAACCTATGATTTCGGGGGATTGGACAAGGTAATGGAAGGGGCCTTCAGAAATGACCATTTCAATGGCGTTGGCACCATAGTGGAAACCTTATTGCTTTTGGTCAAGCCGGACAAGGCCTATTTCGGGGAAAAGGATTTTCAACAATTACAGATTATCAGGAAGCTGGTCGAAAAAAACAATATCCCCGTAGCGATACTAGGATGTCCGATCGTCAGGGAAGCCAGCGGATTGGCCATGAGTTCGCGCAACGAACGATTGTCCGGCACCCTGCGTCAAGAGGCATCCTTTATCTACAAAACCCTACGGACTGCCAAAGCTGAATTTGGCACGAAAAGTGCTAAATATGTGCGGGATTGGACGGAAAAACAATTTGAAAACCATCCTGATCTGCGGCTGGAATATTTCGAGATAGCGGATGTCGATACCCTAACACCCATCCAAAGAAAAAAACCATCCG
>NZ_JBGTHY010000051.1:0-3894 GCF_041745955.1 Pricia sp. | reverse complement strand
ATATTTCAAATACCCCACAATACCGATCATGGCCGCATTATCTGTGCAGTATTCGAATTTGGGTACGTAGGTCTTCCATCCGTGTTTTTTTTCGGCTTTTTTGAGGGCCATCCGGATACCGGAATTGGCGGAAACCCCGCCCCCGATCGCAATACGGGTAATGCCGGTCTGCTTGGAGGCCTTTTTGAGCTTATCCATCAAAATACCTACTATAGTTTTTTGTATGGAGGCACAGATATCCTTTAAATTATCGGTTATAAAATCCGGATCCTTTGCAGTTTCCCTTTGTATAAAATAGAGAATACTCGTTTTTAGTCCGCTAAAACTGAAATTGAGTCCGTCTACTTTGGGTTTCGGGAAGGGAAAGGCATCGGGGTTTCCTTCTTTGGCATATTGATCGACCAAAGGCCCGCCGGGATAAGGCAATCCTAATATCTTCGCACTTTTGTCGAAGGCTTCCCCAACGGCATCATCCAGAGTTTCGCCCAGGATTTCCATATCAAAATAATCCTTTACCAAAACGATTTGGGTATGACCGCCGCTGATGGTTAGCGCCAGAAACGGGAATTCTGGGGGTCTGCAGGCCTCGACCTTGCTTTTGCCCTCGCCATTACCTTCATTTCCGTCAACGTCTTCAACTTGATTCCCCTCCTCTATAAAGTGAGCCAAAATATGGGCCTGCATGTGGTTTACCTCGATCAGCGGAATGTTCAGACCCAGGGCCAGGGACTTCGCAAAAGAGGTGCCCACGAGCAAAGAACCCATAAGGCCCGGTCCGCGTGTAAAAGCTATGGCAGATACCACTTTTTTGTCGATATTTGCCTTGACTAAAGCTTGGTGCACCACGGGCACAATATGTTGTTGGTGCGCCCGCGAGGCAAGTTCGGGTACAACGCCCCCGAATTCCTCATGAATTTTTTGGGTGGCCACCACATTGCTGAGCACTTCTTTATCCTTTAGAACGGCAGCTGATGTGTCGTCACAAGAAGATTCTATGGCAAGGATGTAAATAGTTTTATCTTTCAACGGGTTTGGAATAAAAATTGAACGCAAAGGTATTCGAAATCTCAAGTCTAACATATAGAATTTAAACGCCCTATCAAAAAACTGAGAAAAATACTGATCCGGACCGTACTGGTGCTTTTGCTGATCAGTGTTTTGGGCACGCTCATACTCTCATTGCCCATTGTTCAGACCGGTTTTGCCCGGTATGCCACAGATACCATCAACAAAGACTTCGGTACGAACATCAGTATCGATAAGCTCCGTATTTCCTTGATTTCCTGGAATACCAATCTGAAGGGCGTTTATATCGCCGATTATAAAAAGGATACGCTTTTCTACGTCAGTGAGCTCACCACCTCTATATTGAGCGTTCGGAACCTAATCAAGGGCCAACTGGAATTTGGGGATATTGTCATCGACGAGCTCGATTTTAAACTGAAGACGTATCGCGATACCACTACCACGAACTTAGAGGTGTTTATCGATAAACTGGACGATGGCCGCCCAAAAGATCCGAATAGGCCGTCCTTTTTCTTTTCTTCCTCCGATGTCGAGATCGCCAATAGTAATTTTATCCTTTTAGACGAAAATCGGGAAACCGAACAAATGGTGCATTTCACGGGACTCAATATTAGGGCGACCGATTTTGAAATATCAGGCCCCCAGGTCACCGCCGATATCGAAGCGATGTCATTCAAGAGCGATAGGGGCATTGTGGTCGAGAAAATGGCTACCGAATTTACATATACACGAGAGCAGATGCGCTTCGATTCGTTGCTTATCCGTACCCCGAGATCCCGTTTGAAGGGGAATCTGGTATTCGATTACCAACGCGAAGATTTTGCGGACTTTTTGAACAAGGTAAAGCTTACCGCCGACTTTGACGATTCCACCGTGGCGTTCGACGAGATCAACTTGCTTTACGATCAGTTCGGCAAGGGCAAAGCCGTGAACTTTTCTTCGCAGATCAGCGGGGTTTTGAACGACCTGAGTATCGAGCAACTGTTCTTACAATCCGACAACACCGGTATTCGGGGCAATTTCAATTTCAAGAACCTGTTCACCAAGAAGCCCTTTATCATGCAGGCCGATATGAAAAACGTAAGTTCAAGCTATTACGAACTGAGATCCCTGATGCCGAATATTATCGGTAAATCATTACCGCCCGTTGTTTTTCAGAAACTAGGTCAGTTTACCATCCGAGGAAATGCCACCATAACAGAAACTGACATAGACGCAAAAGTGAATTTAAATACCGCTATCGGTAGTAGTTATGCGGATGTAACTTTAAACGGAGTGAACGACATCAACAATGCGACCTATACAGGTTTTATCTCGTTGATCGATTTTGATCTGGGCGATTTTGTGGATAACAAAAGATTGGGAAAAACTACTTTGGATGTCAATATCGAGGGAAAGGGTTTCGTACAAAAAACCCTGAACACCGAGGTCATAGGGGAGGTATATACGCTCAATTTTAACAATTATGTGTATAAAAATATCAAGGTTTCCGGAATCTTAAAAGATCAACTTTTTGACGGAAGCCTGGTCGCCGATGACGAGAATGTGAAATTCGATTTTAACGGATTGGCGGATTTTGGATCTGCGCGCAACGATTTTAACTTTAATGCCAATGTGGACTATGCCGATCTCAAACGCCTAAATTTTATCAACGATAGCGTTTCCATTTTTAAGGGCAACGTAAACATGAACGTCACTGGAAACACCTTGGACGATCTGCGGGGGGACATCAAATTTACCAAGACCGTTTTCAAGAACAAGAACGATGTCTATTATTTTGAGGATTTCAAAGTGTCCTCCAGTTTCGAGAACGACTCCATCCGCATTATCGATATAAATTCCCCCGACATTATCACGGGATATCTGAAAGGTAATTTCAAGGTCAAGGAGCTAGGCCGATTGGTCCAGAATTCCCTAGGAAGTATTTATACCAACTATCGGCCTTTTAAGATTTCCAGCGGGCAGACGCTGGCCTTTAACTTTAAGATCTACAATAAAATTGTCGATGTATTCTTTCCCGAGGTAAAATTCGATCCCAATACATTTATCAAGGGAGATATTGTGGCCGACGAAGGCGATTTCAAGCTGAACTTCAAGTCGCCGAGCATAGAGGCCTTTGGCAATAAGGCCGACAATATCGACATCCGGATTGACAATAAGAACCCTTTGTTCAACACCTTTGTTTCCGTCGGCGATCTTTCGAACCGCTATTATGATGTCAAGGATTTTAACCTGATCAACACCACTTTAAAGGATACCCTTTTCTTTAGAACGGAATTCAAGGGCGGCAGCGACTTCAACGACAGCTATAACCTCAATTTTTACCACACCTTTAACGCCGATAACAAATCCGTTATCGGTTTAAAGACCTCCGAGGTAAGTTTTAAGGGCAATACATGGGTGTTGAACAAGAACAACGACAACAAGAACAAGGTAATCATCAACCGTACCCTCGATAGTATCAGTATTCAGGAAATCGTCATGAACAACAGCGAAGAAGAACAGATCCGGCTTCGTGGCGAACTGGCAGATTCTACGTATAAAGACCTCGAACTGCAGTTCAAAATCGTATCGTTGGACAAAATCACACCTGCCATTGACAGCCTGAAATTACAGGGCGAGGTGAACGGCACCTTGAACATACTTCAAAAGGATGATATTTACCTTCCATCATCGAACTTGGGCATCGAAGATTTTTCCATCAACGATATCCGGTTGGGCGATCTGTCCCTCGGCATCGTCGGCAATAAAGACCTCACCGAATTCTCAGTAAACTCGCAGATAACGGACAAAGGCCGCGAAAAGCTCAGTATCGTGGGCACTATTGACAATCAGGGCGATATGCCCTTGGCCGATCTTATGATCAGT
>NZ_JBGTHY010000050.1:0-10405 GCF_041745955.1 Pricia sp. | reverse complement strand
AAAAATCATGGTGAACCCCATTCTCGGTCTTGACCGCAACACGTTGTTTATCCGTAAGGAATTCAATATCCCGAACCGATAAGTGCCAAGCGATTTTTTTTCATAGGGACATTTCGGTTTTGGAAATTAAAGTTAGACAAGTGTTTTGACGTAATTAATGCAATATCCTATTACTATTGACCTTAAAGCTTAAATCTTGGCCTCCTATAATTCTAAATCAATGGCTATTGAACACTTTATCCCATATACTAAACTACCATTCTTTTACCGGAAAAATAACTTAACGTATTCTGATCCGACCTTAATCTCTGAAAATGTCAAAATCCTTAAAGATTTTATACATTAGATGCTCAACCAAAACTATAATGATGGGAGATTCAAAAAGGAAAAAAATCCTTAAAATTTGCGAGGATGAAGAAAATTGGAAAATAAGCATGTGGAGGGCATAAAGCCCGAGGAATACAGCTGGATGTATCCCGATTAGTGACGTAGATTGGGGCGAGGGGTTAGCTTTAAAAAATAGTATAAACTAAAACTTCTCTAGGCCGCCCTCAAAGGTCGATAAACAATAATGATTAAGGGATTTCTACAAACCTATGGCGATTTGGGTAAAATTTGGGATAATGGAAACCGATACCTCCGTTCTTGTCCCAAACGGCTCCCCGTCGATCTGAAAACAGACCGGCCTCGCAGTGGTCACCCTAACATCCGTTGTCTGGATTACCTCTACAAAATCGCTGTCCATCTCAATATTCCCTTTTAGCATCTTATATATTTCCACTACGTCCAATTTTTTGAATATCAGCACTTCGAACTTTCCGTCATCTATTTTCCCATCGGGATTGACCAGTGCGCCGGTGCCGAATTTTTTGCTGTTAGCGAAGGCCACCATAACAGCTTCGATTTCTTTGGTGGATCCGTTCGCGTGTATGGTAAAATCATAGGGGCTTTCCGTATTTACAAGAGTAGGAATGCTGCTAAGAAAGTAGCCGAAGTGTCCCCTCATGGAGCTCTCTGAATATTTTTTTATCAATTCAGCGTTTATACCAAGGTCGCTTATATGCAACCCTATCGAGTTCCCTATCCTTAAAGCGTCCATTTTGACTATTTTGCTTCCCAATGCCGCAACTAAGGCGTTTTCATGATCCATGGGAAGTTCTAGGTCCGTCGCCAGACCATTGGCCGAACCTGCGGGAAGTATGCCTATAGTTATTCCTTTACCTTCGCAGGCTTCGGCGGCCACTTTTATGGTGCCGTCCCCACCTGCCACAAGAATCCGGTCGGGCCGAAAGGCCTCTAGCGCCGACCGGATTTTCTTAATATCATTTTTTCCGGTCGTTTCATGTACTTTTAGCTCCGTTCCCGAATGCAAAAAATCGCTGACCATATCGATGATCGGTCGTTTTTCGGTATCGCCCGAGATTGGGTTTATTACCAGAAGAACTTTTTTTATCTTAGTTTCCATATAAAAATTCAGTAGCCCTATTAAAGGTAGACAATCAAATATTCAAATGAAAGTAAGGCTGAAGATTTATCGTGGTTATGCGAACGAACAGGAAATAATCATTTTTGGGCATCTTTTCAAGAAGTATGCCCCAGATCGTTTCGCCCTGGATGGAAAGCGTTTCAGGCACGCTTACTCGGTCATACGCATGTTTAGCATAAAAACGTTGGGAAATGTTCCGGTACGATTGAAATTTAGGGGCATCGACCTAAAGACGAGAACCTTGGAGGACGGCTATTTTCGGTTCGCCGTACGTTACACCATGGACTTGGAGTGCGGCTGGCACGAATTTACGGTCTCTACGGATTCAGATGGAACTTCCATCGAGGGAAAGGGGGAATTCGTAAAGCCCTATCCCGGAAGATTTGGCCTGATTTCGGATATTGACGATACATTTTTGATATCCCATTCCAGTAACTTTTTGAAAAAAATTTATATCCTATTGACGCGTAATATCGATAAGCGCAACATCTTTGAAGGAGTGGTCAATCACTATCGGCTGCTAAGCAATGCGGGAAGAACGAAAGACGGCAAAACGAACGCTTTTTTTTATGTTTCAAGTAGTGAGTGGAACCTGTACAACTTTATTGAAAAGTTCACGTTCTTGCACGGCCTCCCGAAAGCAGTTCTTAAACTACGGAAAATAAAGACCGGATTGGGCGATTTTCTCTTTACCGGGGGAGGTAGCCATGACCATAAATTCGATAAGGTAAAACATCTCATAGAATTTTATAAAGAACTTAAATTTGTCCTATTGGGGGATGATAGTCAAAAGGACTCGGAAATATATAGGCGCATCGTAAAAATGTTTCCCACTAATGTGACAGCTGTTTATATAAGGTGCACCAAAAAGGAACTTAAATCTGAAGTGATTAGGTCAATGACCGATATAACAGATGAGGGAGTGGCGACCTGTTATTTCCAACATAGCTCCGAGGCTATTGAGCATTCAAAAAGTATTGGACTTATCTAACACAACTATTTTGTAAATCCATTTTCGGACATAGATGGCCGATGGCAACAATTATCACATCACTAGGCCGTGCGCATATTCGAAAGCTTAAAATATCAACGAAAATCCATCCCCATACTCAAATCCATCTCATTGGGCTTTTCGATATCGTAACCTTGTTTTGTGGTTTTGTTTACAATCTCCTGAACTACCAAATCCAAAGGCAATCCTTCCAAAAAATACGAACTGCCCTGGTCGGAAGTATTCTGTTGAGATCTTCCGAACTTGAACTTCGGCTTTGGAACGCATTAATGGAACTTGTATACCTAGTTATTATCAACCGATTTTTTGCACGGGTCAATGCCACATATAATACCCGTCTGTCTTCCTCGATTTCGTCAAGATTATCCAAATTCCAGGCGCTGGGATATACCCTAGGGGAAACATTCAGTACAAAACAGGTGTCAGCCTCCAGTCCCTTGCCAGAATGTACGGTCAATATCATGACGGTCGTTATGCTCTTGGGTAGTCAGTTTTGAGCTTTCCAGAACCGGCATGTCATTGATCTGTCTAGAATTTCCCAATACGCCTTCGGTGTGAAGGCCATTGGCCTGAATACTTATTCGTAATGATTCTCGTTTCAGTAACGTCTGTCGATAGCAATGCATTGAAAAGTAACGTTATCCATTTTAAGTGAAGCGTTTCAAAGATAATGATTTCTTAAGAAATTGGAATATATCCAAAGTGTGGGAATAATTCCTAAGTTTGTATTCCATAAACTCACCCTGTCCATATGGCCCAACATAAAACGAAACCTTTTATAATGGTATCCTCCAAGAACAAAAAGGGATATATTTAGCTGTCCATTTTTAGAAAGGATTATTCCGACTCCGTGAACGAGGTTTTCTATATTAGAAAATCAGTTGCCGAGAAACTGATGGAAGTCTGTACGCAATTCAATCCATGGGGATCATAGGAGTACTTTTCAACTTCAGGCATTTTGTGATCAATGCAAGCTTACATCGTTTATTTGAACTTGTTGTGGGATCATACTACCCTGAACAAGGTCGTCTTTATTTGATTTCTTAAATTAGTATTTCCAAGTATTAAACCACCACCTTTTTGGTTTAGGCTACAAAGTATTTCGAACGTTATCCGGACGGGCAACCAAATCGAGTCAAAAATTGAACCATACAGGTTAAAGGTCCAACCTAGTATTATTTAACTTTAATCAGTAAAAGTAATTATTAACTTCTCAAAACAATATTATGTCAGCACCGTGGAAAGATAAGGTTAAAGGCAACTGGAACATTGCAAAAGGAAAAATTAAACAAGAATGGGGGGAACTAACTGATGATGACCTTGATTATAAAGAAGGGCAAGAAGACGAGTTGGTAGGTCGCATTCAAAAGAAAACGGGTGAAAGTAAGGAGCGTGTCAACGAATACCTTAATGGCTTGAAGTATTGAAAAGATTTTTTGATAATTAGAAATCCCGCTTTGAGCGGGATTTCGCTTTATTTTACCTGATGGTTATCTATCGTTTATTTAGACTTTAGACGGATTAAACCGTTCCGGGACTGCCGACCTGCTTTTCCCGTCCAATCCCGGTAACGATCTTGTACCGGGTAGGGTAATATAAATAAAGGCATCCAACTTTTCGATCTGTTCCCAACGGGATCCTAGGGTGGTTCCTGTCCATCTCCAACGCGGGGTACGAGATCCGGGAATTTGGGTGCATTGGGATGTATAAGATAAAGAAGGGGGTTCAGTTCGAAACGATGCCCCGTTTATTCTAACTTTGATCCCGCCGCCCTTGCCGGCCGAACAAAAATTATGGCCCTGCCTTTGCCCGAACCGATCATAACGGCCAATCGATACTTTCCTGAAATTCCTCCGGCGCCTGGCCGTAGGCTATATCACCGATTACATCGTGCTTAATATGGTTGTTGTCCAGAAATATTGAAATCCTTTCCAAGGTTTCATACGGGCCTGTTATCTCGATTTTCTTCATAAATGAAATGGTTGTTTTCCTATCTGTACCATAATGCTTTTTATTGCGAAAAATTGTCGGGCCGACGATTAACCGCAAAATAATCAGGGGATCTGCATAATCCCATTATATTTTACCGTCGCCCCGATCTTTATGTCCCTTTCAAACTCCATCTAAAGGAAACAAGGGAAGGGACGGCTTTACGACCGGCCCTGTCCTGGATATACATTTCGCGTGCCGGCCATGTTCCAATTCTGAACGGCACTTCCGTCCTGTCCGGCAACGAGAGACCGGTTATGTACCGTAACCTTTTTCGATGTTCCGTGCCAATTGTCTAATTCCCTTGGAGATCACCAATTGCAGCTCATCGTTCCCCTGCCGTTCGTTCAAAGTGTCCCTTAGTTCGGATACCGCGGTGTTCTGTGCCTTTACCGCGATGCGGAAATGATCGAAGTGTTCCCTGGCCGACCGAAAGGAATTTTTTTCTACCCACGGCCGTTCCTCTGCGCCCCGGTTGTCCAGGCCGAAATATGGCCTGCCCCCCAGAGCGATGAGGGCCACAAAAATCCGGTCGCCGAGATCTTTGAACAGGCGCGCCGAACGTTCCAAAAAGCCGCGCAGTTCCCGGCTCGGGGTCTCCCGGGCGGTCAAGGAGTGTATGTTGTCGGCAGCGTAGCACTTCTCGACAAGGTGGTGCAGTCCTTCCAGTGTATAAATTTCCATATCGGTGTTCGGCATCCAACGGACATCGGGCCGGCGGGATTCCCGGCGCCCCGTTTTTCGATCCACGGTCATTACTGGGCGCAAAACTATCCCGGTGCTGGAAGAGCCTTTGACACTATAGGTTTTATTGTTGACCGCAATGCAATAATGCCACAGGTCCGATAGGGGAAATCCATCGTTTTGGGCCCCTTGGCCGTCCGGGATCTTGATCTTAGCAACTTGCCACGTACCTTGATACGATGATCTACTACCTTAAATACGATAGGATTCGACGTGTTGCACCTTTATCCCGGGCAACGCACCGGTGCCAGGGGACGGTTTGCCGGGACGCCGCTTCCCTGTATGCGCGTGCCCGGTTTTGTCGGCGGTTGGGCTAGAATCCGTGGTCCTTAAAATGTCCGTTGCATCTTTGCGGCGAACAAAAAAATAACATTATGAAAACAGCTTTACTTATCAAGGAAATCTATAACGATGGATTTCGGAATTTGGGCCACTTCATGGTCAAGGAGTATTTCAGGGTATTCGCATGCTTCAGCTTTGCGATGTTCGCTATCGTACTGTACGCGTTTGTTTTCCGGTTGGCCACGGGATTCGCCTTTGACTAGGCTTACGTTCCTATCCCGGGCCGGGGTAAGGTCCTTGCTCCGGTACCTGCCCGGCAACCTCTATTTGGCTATCGGATGGCTGTGCTTTATGGCGTCCCTGGGCGTCCTTTGCATGTCACTCCTAGTCAAGTGGGCGGTCAGGGGATCGGGTCGTTGGGCCAGGGGCACGGGTCCCCGGTCGATCTTTAATATCCATAAATTTCAGCTCCTGGCAGTTCGGACTGTAAAAGGGGTCGGTGGCTCTGACAGGTACGTTACCAGCGCTGCCGATCTTAACAACGGGCTGCACGGGCAAATTGAAAATAAGGCCTAGGACGCTTCAATTGCCGACTGCGGTTGCGGAAGGTTCAAACGAACGATAGGGTGGGCCATACCCGTTCCATGGGCGGGCCGGTAAGGAAAGGAACGTTACGGACCAAGGAAGAAGCGTTGGCCTGCCTTAAGGAAGAGTTCGATGCCAAGAGCAAAAAATCGATTTTGAAGGAATGGATCATCGGTGGCAGGATCCCGGAGCCCTTTCAGGAGAGAATGGTGGCTGTTCCAGGTTACTATTAAGGAAACAGGCGATAACGACCTATGGGTAGTCTGCGATGTTCGTCCGATCTAAAATTGTGGCCCGTTCGATATGGACGACCAGAAGAATATGGTTTATTTGAACTCTACTATTGTTTGATGCCAATCGTTATTAACTGATTAAATCAACTCTTCAGAAATAGATTTCTTCTATGAATAATATATATCCAACTGTAGAGCTCGAAATGGAGGTTTATAACGAAATACAACCTAATTAAGAAATCAAATTATAATACGCTCTTCACGCAAGTTAAGAAGATTGTTAAGGTAATTTTGGGAGTCTTGTAGTTTGATTGATATACAAAAATTGGAAACTGACAACGCTTTAATTAGACTTCACAACAAATTCAGTATAAATGAACGCTTAACCCAAGATTTACGTTATCTAGTTAATAGTCCAAAGTAAAACCGCATGCCAACGCCCAAATCTGGCCGGTAGTTTTATTTAACCAACTTGAACCTGCTTATGCCTAACCTACTTAAAAAATTGTTGATTCTGCTCGTTTTTGCCGGTTCAACAGGTTTTAGCTTATCCAAGGATTCAATCCCCTTCCGGAACTCGATCCGTAGTGAGACTGTGGGTCCAAATAAGGGCCTTCTGATTTCTTATGCCCCGACTTTTTCAAATTGCCCTTCCGATATCAACAATGTCCTGCCCAATTCGGGCGACTGTACGGCAACGGTAACCTGGGTGCCGCCCACCGCTACCGGTTCGGGTACGGTAACACTGACCAGCAATTACGATCCCGGGGATTCCTTTTATCCCGGCACGCACCGGGTCATATACAGGGCTACTGATAGCAGTGGCGATACCTCTTTTTGTGAGTTCAAGGTTAACGTGATGGATAATCAATCGCCGGTGATTACCGTTCCTTCCGATATTACCCGCAACGCAGATCCTGGTAGTTGCGGTGCGGTGGTCAACTTCCCTTATCCAACGGCCACCGATAACTGTCCCGCAGGGGAAGGGGCGCCGATCGACCAAAACTTTGATAGTAGTGACGACCTGAGCACGCAATGTTACGATTTTGATGGAACCTTCGTCGGTAGTGGCGGAAATATCAACGGGTCGGCCGGTGAAATCGAGACCGTCGAATTGATACGAAACGATATTCGTTCGTTCACCAGTCCGCTCACCCAATTCAATGGCACCGGGGAAATCTTTTTCGACCATCACATTCTTTCCGGGCACCCAAGCGGAAATTTAGGAACGAATTCCAGGCTTACCGTTAAACTGATAACTGCCGGGGGTGCCGAAACCATAATTTTCAGCGAGCAATATATCAATGAGGATGTTCAGACCGAACACATTGATATTACCCAAAGCGGGAATTATTTTGTGCAGTTCGAATGGGAAACCGACCAAAACCGGAGCGACATCGCCTATCTCGATGAACTATATATACCCGGTTATGTTGTTTCCGATGTTACCGTCGTGGCCTGTACGGCGGCTTTTCTCCGTGTGGCCCAAATTTCCGGTCAGCCCTATAGAAGTGGGGTAGAATTTCCTGTGGGCACTACTACCTTACAATATATCACCAGGGATGCCGCGGGAAACGTCGGTTTCAATTCCTTTAAGGTTACCGTAACCAACAACATCACTCCCCCTGCCGGAAACGATTTCGAATATTGCGAAGGCACTCCCGTTCCTACCTTAACCGTAACCGTGGGCCCCGGACAAGCCGTAGATTGGTACGATGCCGCCGTGGGAGGCACTTTATTATTGGCAGGTAATCCTTCATATCAGCCGTCAGGTCCAGGAAACTACTATGCTGAAACTAGAAATACCGCTACCGGGTGTGTCAGTGGCACAAGAAGAAGGATAAGGCTAACGGAAAACCCGCAACCCGAGGCGCCGTCGGCACCCACCCCGATAGAATATTGTGTCAATGATCCAGCCACCCCATTGACGGCGACCGGGGAACAGGGCAACATGATTTTCTGGTACAATGCCCCGACCGGTGGAACTATGTACCCCGATGCGCCGACACCGGACACCTCAACGGCGCAGACCATCTTCTTTTATGTAGAACAGGTAGATGCTACCACAGGGTGTATCAGCGACCGTACTGAGGTGGTAGTTACCGTGTATGCGTTGCCCATAGCCCCCATGTTGATAACCCCAGTCGAATATTGTATCGGCGAGATGTCCGGCGAACTGAACAGTAACGTGACAAGCGGTACCAACCTGAGATGGTACGATGCCGCGTCGGGAGGGAATGAAATTCCGGGAACAACAAGGCCGAACACCGCGACCGCAGGGCAGCAGTTCTTTTGGGTAACGCAGTCGGCCACATCCGGAAGCGCCAGTTGTGAAAGTACCAGGACCCGATTGACCGTAAACGTGAATACACCGCCGGCCATAAGCATGCAACCTTTGAACCGTTCGGTATGCGAAAACGGAAACGCAATCTTTGCGGTGGGCGCATCCGACACTGCTACCTTTCAATGGCAACTGTTCGATGGTACCACTTGGAACGACTTGTCCAATACCGCCCCGTACTCCAACACGAGAACCAATACAATGACCATTACCGGAGCGACCCTTGCCCTGAACAGCAACCAATATCGTGCAGTGGCCACAAGCCCTGCCGCGAGCTGCGCAGATGCCATATCCAATAGGGCCACGCTTATGGTGAATACGGCACCCCCCGCTCCAACTAGCGGTGGGGACCAGACCGAATGTGAACAAAATCCGATCCAAACCTTGACCGCTACGGCTACCCCTCCTTCGGGAGCAACTGTCGCTTGGTACGATGCGGCTTCGGGTGGAAATGTAGTGGCCAATCCTATTTTGGATGCGGTGGGCACGGTTACCTATTATGCACAGAGCAATGATTCGGGCAATAGTTGCACTAGTGTAGGACGTACCCCTGTTACTTTGACTATCCGACCCGCACCTGCCGCTCCGAGTGGAAGCGACCGGACCGAATGCGAGCAAAGCCCCATCCAGACCTTGACCGCTACCGCCAATCCGCCTTCGGGCGCGACCGTGGTGTGGTACGATGCCGCTTCCGGTGGAAACCAGGTGACGGGCCCCACCCTGAATTCCGCAGGGACTATAACGTATTACGCACAAAGCAACGATGATGGCACGGGATGTCCGAGTACTTCAAGAACTCCGGTAACCCTTACCCTGCAGCCGGCACCGATACCACCTATTAGCGGAGGCGACCTTACCGAATGCGAGGTCAGTCCGACGCAAACGCTGATAGCAATGGCTACCGCCCCCTCAGGATTTACTGTTACCTGGTTCGATGCGGCTTCCGGTGGAAACACGGTGGGAAGTCCTACCTTGAATTCGGCGGGAACCATAACCTATTTTGCAGAAAGCAGCGATGATGGCACTTCCTGTGGAAGCATTTCCAGAACCCCCGTTACTTTGACGATCGAAGGGGTTCCCGTTGCACCGACGAGTGGTGGGGACCAAACGGAATGTGAGGCCGGCCCTACCCAGACGATGACCGCAACGGCTACGGCTCCCGCAGGTGCAACCGTGGTTTGGTACGATGCCGCTTCCGGTGGAAATACGGTGGGAAGTCCAACGCTGAATTTCGTCGGAACCATAACATATTTTGCCGAAAGCCGAACGACCGGCAGCGGTTGTGTAAGCGACAGCAGAACTCCCGTGACGCTTACCATGAACGCCAGACCGACCATCGCCGTTACCCCCACTTCACAATCGTGTTCCGCGGACCTGTCCACATATTCGGTATCCGTAGATGTCGACCGGGGAGCGGTTACTTCTTCGGAAGGAACGGTCACCGATAATGGCGGAAACAACTGGACCATTTCAGGGGTCACTTCCGGAAACAATATCACGTTAACGGTCACCGACGCAAATAGCTGTACGGAGAATATTTCCATAAACGCACCGAACTGTAGCTGTCCGACCGTAAATGCCCCGACCGGCGGTGGAGACCGAACGGAATGTGAGACCGATCCGATCCAGACCTTGACAGCGACCGCAACCCCGCCCTCAGGGGCAAGCGTGGTCTGGTTTGATGCCGCTACAAACGGCAATATAGTTGCAAGTCCTACTTTGAATACGGTCGG
>NZ_JBGTHY010000049.1:0-5997 GCF_041745955.1 Pricia sp. | reverse complement strand
TTTTTCGGTCTCCATTTTTGAGCCCGGTGATATGGTATTGATCACGCTTATGCGTACCTGTCCCTCATTCCTTGCGACCAGAAACTCGCAGATTCCATTTTTCGGGGTATATTTAAAGGCGTTGGAGAGCAGGTTGGTGGTGATTTTTTCGATAACATCCTCATCGTACCATACGCCCTCCATTGGTTGGATTTCAACGGAAAATGCGATGTTTTTAAGACGGGCCTGATATTCAAATGATTTTGTGATGGTATGTGCGAAGAGGGATAGATTTCCTTTTGCAATTTTTAAGTTTATTTTTCCGCTTTCAAGTTTTGCCAACTGCAACAATTGATCGACAAGCGAGGTCAACCGGCGCGTATTGCGTTTGACCATTGCAAAATTGGTATGGTCGACATCCGAAAGACCCGCCTCCGAGAGTTTTTGGTCAATGGGGCCAGCGATAAGGGTCAAGGGTGTCTTGAACTCATGGGCGATATCCGTATACAGATCGGACTTGAAATCATTCAATTTCTTCAAGCGTTCGGCCTCTTCTTCCTTTAATTTCATACTCAATTTCATGCTCCATCGCCATTTGAAGTAAAAATATATCCCGATAACTATGGCACACGACAAAAGAAAGTAGAGGAATTTAGCGAATCGGCTTAAATACCAGGGAGGGGCGATGTATATATTAAGATTCGAAATACCGCGATTTTGAATAACCCCATCATATAAGGTTTGAACTTTCAGCACGTGGCTTCCGAAGGGAACGTTGGTAAAATAAGCGGTCTGGTAATTCGTGATTTTAATGGCATCGTCATCCAGGGCATAGGCATATTGTATCTTTTCGGGGTTGGTAAAATCCAATGCGGAAAAGCTGATCGAGAAATCGTTTTGGTCCGGGGCTAGTGATATGTCGTTCAAAAAAGGCGCGACGCAAGGGGAAAAAACGGCATCTCCATTGGCTGTGTTCACCTCAAAATCGGTCACCACCGGGGTGTTCATTTGGTTTTTGGCGAATGGCCGCGACAAATCGATTTGTTGCACCCCTTCATCCGTACCAAAATACATTATCTTGTTTACGGCGTCAAAAAATCCCGATCCGAATAGAAAGGCATTTGAGATCAAGCCATCTTTTTCCGTATAATGCCGAATAGTTTTCTTGACTTGGTTATACACATACAAACCGTCGTTGATGGTCGTAATCCACAAATTTCGGGCAGCATCCTTTCTTATGGTCATGATTTTTCTATCGAATAACTTGCCCTGGTACCGAAGTCTTGAAAAATCATCTGTTTTTCGATCGTATTTCACCACCCCGGTGTCCGTACCGAACCACATTTGGCCTTCTTCATCCTCTTCTAGGGTCAGTATGATATTGCTGGTAAGAGAGGTATTGTTTCCCTCGATTTTTCTGTACGTTTCTATTTTGTCAGCTACGGATTTGAGCGTAATTTCCGAGGTGTTTTCAATCTTGAATATACCATCGAAAGTAGAAGTAATCCATAGATTATCTTCGGCGTCTATATGTAGATTGGTGATTTTTACCTCACCTTTACCGGATTCTGTAGTAAGGGAAATGAATTTGAGGAGTCTGTAATTCCGGTCGAAAACATACAATCCTTCCCATGAACCGACCCATAATCTACCGGCCTTATCTCGGGCCAAAGCCCTGACAATTAAGTCCTGTCCCCGTTTTGTGGATATCGGAATCATTGTGGACAGGCTATCTCCGATAAATTTATACACGGTGGCATCATCGGTACTCGCGAAAAGTTGCCCGGCTTCGCTTAATAGACCCATGACCCGCTTGGCATCTGCCAGACAGGTAGTCCGGTCTTGCTCGACTTTGAACAAGCCGTTATCGCCACCTATATAAAGAACTTCATCATGCTTAATAATGCGCCGGGCATGAAGAGGTATTCTAGTTTGAAGAAAAGCGATATTGTATTTTCTTTCTTTAAACAGGCCCTTATCCGTACCCACCCATAGACTACCTTGACGGTCTACAGATAGGGCCGTTATTTTTAGTTCCGGCACGTTCAGATCGGTAGCTATGGGTTCAATGTGAAAGCGATCGAGATCCAACTTGACAATAGATGTAGCGGTTGCCATGTAATAATTGCCCTGCTGATCGTGCGTAATCAGGTTAAAAGCTTCATCGGTCGCAATTTCATTTACAGCAGTTCCTTCTTTGAGTAACAAAAGTTTGTTCGGAAGACTTACTAACAATCCTATTTTTGGGATATATTTCAATAAATAAATGGGTGCTCCGAAGGTAGAGACCTGTTTTAACACACTTGTTTTAATATCGTACGAAAGCAAGGTATTACTGGATCCTGCCAACCAAAGGGTTTCATCCTTCGAAGTCAATGCCGATTTAAAGGCCTCAACGGCCAATTTCGTATGGGTATTGGTCTTTACGTTAAAAATCGCATATCCTTCTTCCCAAGAACTGACTACATGATTTTTACCTGCCGGTGCGATGTGCGAAACCAACTTCCCTTGAAATGCGTTGGATCCACCCTTTGAAAAGTTCATAAAATCCATCTTTCCGGGAGAGAACTTGGTAACTCCCCCACCGTAAGTGGCCAACCAAAAATTGTTCTTTGCATCTATAGTGATATCCCGGATCCAATTCGCAGCTGGCGATTGGGGCTCTTCTGGAGAATTGCGAAGCACTTTAAATCGATATCCATCATATCTATAAAGCCCGTCTTGGGTGCCTATCCAGATAAAACCTATGGAATCTTGGGTTATACATGAAACCCATTCATTAGAAAGACCATTATCTATTGGGGTAAAAGCCATTTTTTGTTCGGACTGGGCCGAGAGAAGTGCACAAGAACATATAAAATAGCATATATATAAAGTGAAAGTCTCCCGACCGGGCATACGTGTATGGCATAAGTTCAATGACCTTACCACCAACCGGTATTTTTTTAGAAGGTTCATACAGATCTATCGATAACATTTTTGATGGAACTCAAAAGTACATGCACCCCGCTAGTAAGCGTGCCACATATGTAACAAAATATGCAAGCATTGTAACATGTAACTATTTAATTTACAGATATTTATGGAAACAAAAATGAAGAATTCACGTATAGTTAGACTGGAATAATGTATGGTTCTATACGGATGATGTATGGATAGTAAAATAGTAGGTGCCGATGTGGATAACGCACTGAAAATTATGAAATGCGGGAAACACATGTAATTCAACAAGGGGATTCACCCTCTAGGCCAAAGAAAATAGGAAGTACTAGCGCACCGATTTCAACCAGGCGTCCTTTTGCGTACGCTTGATTTTGTGAAGCGCCTGCAGCGCCTGTTGGGCATCGATAAAGCTGTCGTAGGCGACCATGTGAAGACCGAAGGGGTTTGTGCCAATGTAGGAAGGATGGAACCCAAGCTCTTTCAGTTGCTCGATTTTTTTATCCGCATTGGTCCGGTACCGGAAAGCTCCGGCAATGATATGATGCGTTTTTCGCCCAGCTTTATCCGTACTTGCCTTCTTTGTGGTCTTTAAGGTAATCGTGGGCAGTTCTAAGGGCTCGGTATCAAAAAAAGTGGCTTCCTGAATCCGTTTTGAGACCTGTTTATGGGCCTCTTCACGAACGACTTGCTGATTGTTCTGTTCCGCTTTGTAGAATTGGAACCCTGTAAATCCGGTGGTCAACGCCAAAAGTACTACAGCGGCATATTTCAGATAGGGCCGGGCCGCGACGGCTTCCCGTTTTTCTGGCGTGAAGGCAATAGGTGTTTTTTCTTCCAAGGCGGCCACTTCTTCTTTCAGGACTTCCCGGGCTACGGGTGCAGCGACAAAGGAGGACATTCCGTAAGAAGCGGTCAAATAATTGGTCTTCCCAGACGGTTGAAACTGAATTTTGCCTTCGGTGCCCGACCAAACTTCACCGATATCGGCCAATTGCAATCGTTCCCCTTTTTGCAGTCTTAATTTCCAATCGACAACCTCTTCCTCGACTTGTTTCAACATGGCCTCAAAAGTGGTCTTTTGGGCCTCGGCGGCATAGGAAACCAATAATCCGTCATTGGAAATCAGCTGTTGATTGAAGGATACGGTTTTCGCCGGAGGATATAAAGTATGGGTATCCTTATGGATTATGGCCGACCTAGACTGGGTCAAAAACGCCCCAAAACCGGGTATTACAACGCAGTTATACCGGTAGAGTAATTCTGATATATAATGTTCCAATACCATACATGACAAAGATTATAAAATATAAAGGGGGATGCCAGTCGTTCGCTTACTTTTTATTAACATTATATTTGGGGGATTTTGTGAATAACTTTGATGGCTTACCAAATGGATAAAAATGAACTCATTGCGGTCTTACGCCTGCAGGATATTCCCCATATCGGTGATGTGTCGGCCAAAAAACTGATTGATCACTGCGGGAGTCCCGCCGCGGTCTTCGAGGATAAGCGGCAACAGCTTCTTAAAATCGATGGTATCGGTTCCTATACTTTACGCAATCTTTACGACGCACAGCACCGGGAAGCTGCCGAAGAGGAGTATGCCTACATCCAAAAAAATCAGATCAAGTATACTTATTTTTTGGATGCGGATCACCCTAAATATTTGAAACACTGCACAGACAGCCCCATGCTGCTCTTCAAACGTGGAAATATTGATCTGTCGGAAAGAAAGATTATCAGCGTGGTCGGCACCCGGAATATTACAAGCTACGGAGTCGCTTTCTGCGAGAAATTTATCGAGGATATCGCTCCCTTGAACCCAATTATCGTCAGCGGATTCGCCTATGGCGTAGATATAACCATACAAAAATTGGCGGTCAAACACGGCCTGCAGACCATAGGATGCTTGGCGCACGGACTCAACCAGATGTATCCGAAAGTACATTCGAAATATCTCAAGGATGTAGAAAAAAACGGCGGATTTTACACCGAATTCTGGAGTACGAGCCAGCCCGAACGGGAACATTTTCTAAAGCGAAACCGAATCATTGCGGGTATGAGCGAAGCCACGGTCGTGGTAGAATCCGCCGAAAAAGGGGGCAGCTTGGTCACGGCCGATATTGCCAATAGCTACAACCGAGACGTGTTTGCCGTACCGGGACGTACAAAAGACAGATATAGCGTCGGATGCAACAATCTTATCAAACAACAAAAGGCGCACATGATGACCTCGGCGGCCGACCTGGTCTATTTGTTGAATTGGGATATCCCGGAAAAAAAGGCCCAAAACGTACAAAAGCAGCTTTTCGTAGCACTGGACGATACGGAACAAATCATTTACGACCATCTATTAAAGGATGGCAAACAGCAGCTGGACAGTATTGCGCTGGAATGCCAATTACCGATTTTCAAGGTTTCGTCGACCCTTTTGAATATGGAAATGAAAGGGGTGGTTCGGCCGTTGCCGGGGAAGTTGTTCGAGGCGATTTAATATGCTTAAGGGTAGCTAATCCAAATCGCTTTGCGAACTTTGCGCACCCGATCCATTTGGTGCGTAGCGACCCATTGCGATTTAGTCACAAAAAGTAAATCAGACAAAAATAATTGAGCGGTCTAGAAAAACCGAATATCGTTATAAACAGAATTCATGTTCCTAGAAGTACAGAACATCGTTAAAAGCTTCGGTCGCGAACAAGTGGTCAAGGACTTGACGTTTTCTTTGGATGCCAAAAAAACCCTGAGTATCTTGGGAAAATCCGGATGCGGAAAAACGACCATGCTCAAGACCATCGGTGGATTGGTTTCTCCCGATTCGGGATATATCCGCCTCAAGGGAGAAGACATCACACATAAAAAACCTGAAAAAAGAAATATCGTATATCTCTATCAGGAAGACTTACTGTTCCCGCACCTAAACGCCTTTGAAAATATAGCATTTGGGCTTCGCCTAAAGAAAATACCGGACAGTACAATCCAGGATCAAGTTCGGCATATGCTAAGCAGTCTCGAACTAGAAAGCCAGTCCCAAAAAATGCCGAACCAGCTTTCGGGCGGGCAGCGGCAGCGGGTATC
>NZ_JBGTHY010000048.1:0-2856 GCF_041745955.1 Pricia sp. | reverse complement strand
TCGGAAATATTACCTAGGTTAATGGTTAATTTTCCGCCTGGATTATTAGGGTTATCCAAAAAGGGATCTTGCAACCAAAATTCTATGTACTCAACGTTGGCCTGTTCAAAATCAGTTGAAGTGATTTGTCTAGTTATACCAGACCAGCTATTACGAGGATTATCAAGCGTTCCGTCAGAAGCATCCGTTGAAAAGTTATAAGGTCCTCTTTCAGTTGGGTAATAAACCAGATCTAATGTATTTATAACGGTCAATTGTCCTTGTACCAAATCTACTTGTGGAAAGATTTCATCTATAAAAACACGTCTTGTATATAAGTTGGAAAGATCTTCATCAGATAGACCATCGGGCCTTCTTGGTCCATAAAAAATAGGGTCGATTGCATACCAATTTAAAAATGCCCGGTCGTAACCATTTTGTACCCCATTGGCATCTTCTTCACCTTCAGTATAGCTTCTTCCCAAACCTACCGGTCTACTAGATAGAAACCAAGATTGAGCTGAAAGTAAATCTATAGAACCTTGGGTGCCTTCAAAATCATCGACGTAAGCGGTAGCTTCGTTATTAAAGTCAGTCCCTTTAGGGGCTCCAGGAAAAAGATAGGCAACTTCTCCACGTACCGAAAGATTCGATGGAACATCTGTATCTAAATTAGGAAGTTTGTTTACCAATCTTGTAAAGAATGGGACCTCGGTAGAGAAATTTCCGTTTGCCCCAATGATGGTATTGTTTATTGGCTCTGAATTGTAATTAGCTTTTTGGGTTATCGGTCTTTCACTTAGGTTTAAAAACGTACCTCCAAGAAGAAAATTGTCGCTCACTTTGTGTTCAACATTTATGCCTGTAAATCGACGTGTTTGCTGTCCAAAAACCGCATTATTTTCTACCGAAACATTGATAGGCGTGTTTGAAGCCTTTAAGGCTTCATCTAAAATCTGAACCCTGCCAAGTTGATAATTTACGGTATAATCTATCCCTTCAACCAAAGTACGACCGTTAGCAGTTACAACCACGGAACCTCTTGGTACGTTAAAAGCTCCTAATGGGATACCATCACCACCTTCGGATTTGTAACGTCCCTTAAGTTGAAATTTATTCTTATCCGCTTCATCTAAAGCGGCTGTTTTAGTTTCCTTATAAAGTATGTCGTACACATATTTTTCCTGGTTTGGATTTGTATAGATATCAGCTTCATACTCGGTATCGTTATTATTTGGATTTCCATCGTTATCCAAAATATCGAAAAGATACTTACCAAAAGGCTCTACTTTGGTAAAGATAATCTTACCGTTCTGCGTCAACACGGTCAATCCGGGAACAAAGTCAAAAAACCCGTCTCCCTGAAGCTGTGGATCATTATTATAATTAAGCCTATCCAAATGAAAAAGCCTAATTAACGGTGTGTCCAGAATTTCGGAATCGTCCGAAGGATCAAATGGAGAGTTATTGTTGAATGTTGGAAAGGAGGTGCCTTCAACCGGGGAAATGTAATTTAATGGAGACGCTTCTGTATAAAATATATTAAGTCGAAAATCTTCTTGGCTAAGCTGAAAAGCACCAGTATCATAGATGTTCTTCATCATTAAGTCCCAAATTGGCTCTTCCACATCGGTAATAGCGCTCTTTAGCATCTTTACCACCAATGCGTTGTTATTGATGATCTGGTTACCAGTTCCTTGATCGACCGTAACGCCCGTAGCATCTACTCCATCATTGGCGAACTCACCTACTTGGTAAACCTCTCCACCAACAGCATATTGAAATGCAACACCCAGAATTTCATCGTTCAACAAACGTTGGTTTAAGGAAATATATCCTAGACGTTCATTTAAAACATAATCGCGACCTAAGTCTAATTTTCTAGCATTCTCCAGTTTTCCAAAGTCGAAACCTTCGTTTGCTGGGACCAGTATTCCTTGTTCCACCGTCGTAACATCACGAACCGCATTGGTCAATTGTGAACCGGGACCACCAATATTAGTAGGGTCAAAATCATTGTTTCCGTTATCTGGAAAAGCCCCATCGCCAACATTTACAAAACCTGCTGGCGGTTGATCTAAGCCAATTATTTTAGATTCACCCAAATCTTGAAATGCCACTAGATTCCTAACATTATCCGTTCTATTGGTTCTGTTGGTCACCCAAACTTCAATCCGAGTAATTTGGATATTATTATCGATAAAAGGATACCTTAACAACGCTTTGTTATAGGTATTCCTAAAATACTGAGCTAAGAAAAAGTGCCTATTTTCATCGTAGTCACGGGCGAAAAATTCAAATTCTTCTAAGGTTCCTCCGCCCTGCGCAACGACCGATTGTGATTGGGATTTTTGTTCAGAGAAAACTGCAGTTACAGTTGTCCTACCAAACTGTAATTCGGTTTTTACACCAAAAAGACTTTGCGCCCCGGTTATTAAGGAACTATTGAGCGGCATGCTCACGTTACCAACTTCAATCTTTCTAACGATATCATCTTCTGTCGGAGTATATTCAAGTTTTATAAGATTCTGGAAATCGAAGGTAGACTCCGTATCATAATTTGCCGTTACCTGTAACCTAGTGCCAACTTTACCGAGCAAGCTCAAACTGATCCGCTGATCAAAATCAAATGAAAAATTACTTCTATTACGTGGGGAGAAAGTTGGGTTGTCCTGTTTTGTATAAAGAATACCCAAGTCCATTTCTACAGAACCTTGGGGAATCACTTCGATGGTATTACCACCAAAAATGGTCTCAAAAAATCCGGAGTTCACATAGAACTCTGGCAATAGATTTTTCTGAGCTTCTTCTGAGCCTTCCTTTTGCCCAGAAACCGCATCGATTTTCGTTTTGTAATAATCCTGCATACTTTCCCTA
>NZ_JBGTHY010000047.1:0-4001 GCF_041745955.1 Pricia sp. | reverse complement strand
TGCGGAAACGGTATAATTCAAGAGGCCTCCGTCGATGGTTTCCTTTTTCAATTCCTTTTCCGAGAGCTTTCTTCCGAAAAATCCAAAACCGTTCAGCTGGTGCCCGCCCCGTTCCTCATTGCCGGCCTTTTCGGGGGTATGTGTTGTAAAGACCATTTGCGATTTTTTAACACCGCGGTCGCGCAAATAGTAGAAAGCGGGAAGGGCGTGTCCCTCGTTTAGATGGTATACATCGGCACCGCCCAAGGCCTCGACGATCTTAGCCCCACCGATGCCCAAAATAATGCTTTGGGCGATACGGGTATCCTCGTTGGCATCGTATAGACGGTCGGTAATCGTTCGGGAAAGGTAGTCGTTGCCCTCGACATCGGTAGTCAAAAAATAGAGGGGTGCCGTTCCCGACACTTCCGGTTTCAGCACAAAGGCGCGGACTTGTACCGAAGAATTACCATTGATCCTTACCTCGACCTGCAATCCGGAATCTTCAAGAAAACTGTAGTTTTTCTCTATAGAATTGACCCGGAGGGTCTGGTCGTGGTTACGGCCTTGATCGTAATAGCCGTATTTCCACAACATGCCGATGCCTATTACATTCTGTTTCATGTCAAAGGCGGAGCGCATATGCGATCCCGCCAAAAATCCCAAGCCGCCCGAATAGGTCTTCAGGCCTTGGTCTATGCCAAATTCCATGCTAAAATAGGCCGTTTTTTTGTTGAATTCTTTTGCGGGTGTATACGGATGGTACCAAGTGCTGTACTTACTTTTCATACTGGATGGTTTTAAAGGGAATTTTTAATAAAGCCGCTAAAAGTAAGCCGATTACTTGAATTTACCTAAACGGGGCTAAGAATAATCGGGAACATTTGTTTGCTTCAGGTTCAAATGCAGGGTGAATCGGGTTGATAATCGCAGTTATTATGAATTAGCATTTATTTTATGCAGAATATAAGATCGAGAGGCAAGAAAATATTCTTGCTAATAAGGTGAATTCGAATTTACGCACTTATTAGCAGTGCCATTATAATAAACGATTTTTCACGTTGGGACATATTATGGATGGTATTAGAATAATTTTTCATTGAGCAGCGCATATCTATGCTCTTCCCAAAGTTTCCCGTTCTTAACAATCGCTTTTTTTGAGATACCTTCTTTTCGGAAACCATTCTTTTCTAAAACACGCATTGAACCCACATTGTACTCAAAAACCCCTGCAAAGATTCGGATAAGTTTCAATTCTTCAAAAGCATATCTGGTGATCAATTCGATCGCTTTCGTCACGATACCCTTTCCCCAATGGGGTTCGCCGATCCAGTAGCCGATTTCGGCCGATTTTCGATAGACATCTTTTTGGAGGATCAGGCCGATCAGGCCGCATAGTTCACCGTTGCAGTCAATGGCAAAAACCTTTTCCGTTTCGCTTTTGGATTGTCGCAATATGAATTCTTCCGCGTTTTTTTCGGTATAGGGGTAGCCAAAACCGTCCCGAACATTGTCCCAGATTTTTTTGTTGTTGGCGAGTTGGGCTATTTGGGTTTTGTCGGAGGGATAGAGCTTTCGTAATGTGATAGTTTGATGTTCCAAAATCGCTTTTATTATGGTATACTACAATTTAATCAATACAGTTCGAACTTTTAAATTAATACAGCTGGTTAATATTAAATTTAAAATTCAGTATAAAATTTTATAAACCCCGGCATGAACTTGTGAAAAGGGCTTCTATATTACGGCCTGCGCCTCAATTTCTATTAAAAACGCTTCGTTGGCCAACCCCTTTACGTTTATCCAAGTGCTTGCCGGAAGGTTTTGGGTATTGAAATATTCTTTCAAAATTTGACTTATCACGGCCCCATCTTCCTTTTGGTAATTTACTTTGTAGATTCTTAGCATTACGATATCCTCTAAGGTGCCGCCAGCGGCTTCCATTGCTGTTTTTAGATTTCCCAAGGATTTTTTTGTCTGACTTGCCAAGTCATTTTTGCCAACGATATTTAGATTTGCGTCCCATGCAACCTGCCCGGAAATAAAAGCCATTTTCCCCGGTCTGGCCACCACTACTTGGGAAAATCCATGGGGTCTGGAATCAAATAGTGTTTTGGGATTTATATATTCTTTTTTCATATAAGTTAGTTTTATTTGTCTTAAGAGGCGAATATGCTTAAAAATTATAAGACAAACCGACGTTCCATGAAAATCCGGGATTGGGAGAAATAGAGGTAACCACAGGTTGGTTGATTTGAGATGATAAAAACAGCGGAAATTTTTTATGGCCAATCCCAGCAACGCCGGAAACAAAAAAACTTTCCGTATCACCATCCAAATTCAAATAAAATACTTGAGGGAAAAGGCTGCAATACAGTTTGTCTGACAATCGCAGTTTTGTAATGTTCGCGACCAATGAAATAAAGTGCATTTGTTTCAACGAGCCTTTATCAAAGCCACGACCTACGAAAACGGCCGACCCTAGGCTGAACATTTCCGATAGTTTAAAAGTAGGTACAAACTCAAAGACCAGATACCGCTCCGCTTTGGTGATTGTTTTTGAAACACCGTTCTCGATGACTTCGGGATAACTGTGCGAAACATTCCAGACTGCGGCCACCTTTATTCCCAATTTCTTTTTACCGAAGATTCGATACCGAAAACAACTACTGAAAAACCAAGGGACACCGTCCGTGGCGTAGGCGACCTCTGGATCAAAACTGAACCTGTTCTTCCGCAACGAAAAAAAACCCATTATTGCGGGCTTTCCCAATGAAAATGCCGGTACCGGGGAAATACCGTTGGTGTTCAAGCCAATTGTACCAGAAAATTTGAAACCGTTGCCGTCCTCGCCTTGCACTTTCCCATCAATAGCTGCTTGGCCATGTGATACGAGTAAACTTAATAGCAAAAATACAATTAGATGCAAACGACTAAAAGGTATGGTACAACTTCCCATTTTCTTCGGTTGTTATTTATTCCCTCGTGAAAAGTTCACAATTACCCCCCCCTAGTTCGGGCATTTTTTTGCCGACATGGGCAATCACTTCCTTGAATTCTTTTGATGGATTAAAATCAATTTGTTTGATGTCTTTTTGAACAATTGCCGTATGGCCAGATGGTAAATAGAATACGTTTCCAGCTTCTAGTCGATCTTCGGTCCCATCATAAAGATCCACTGGCCGGCACGATGTTCTGATTGATATGAAAGAAATTATCGGGATCGTATTTCTTTTTTATCTTCGATAATCTCTCGTAGTTGCCCTTATAACTGGCTTTGATACGTTCCTGCCCTTCGTCCATCATAAAGTTGACATAGCCCCCACCGGCGGCATAGGGTTTCATACCCTCGTAATAATCCCTGCACCATTGGGTCACTTTGTCCGCATCCTCCGGATCTGGGGACACGCCTACGATGACCTGTGCCCAACGTGCTCCACGATTGGCCCATGCGGTGTCTTCCTGTGCCGTTTCATGTACCTTACCGTCTATGGGATATAGATGCATGGTGGAATGAAAGGTAGGGGGATTGGACCCGTATTTGATATTTTCTTGGATGCACCCATCGGTGAGTTCGTTGATATAATGGCCTTTCCAATACCACTGTAGTCCCTTGGGATAGAGGTCGTCAAAAAGACCGTTGAGGGTGGGCATGGGCATTTCACTTACCCAATCTAGAATGGGCGGGCCAAATTCACGAACGGGCTTGAAAACCTCCTCTGCTTTTTCCATCGACCCCGTATAGCACCATACGATCCCACATACCTTTTTGTTATGCAAATTTTCGGGAAAAGGGTCTCCAGGCGGTACGATCAAAAAGGCAAAGAAACCATAAAGATCGTCGGAAGCGTCCTTGGTGATTTTGTCATAAAACTTCATGGCTTCCTCCGCTTTTTCCACAGGCCAGAACATGGGGCCGGCATAAACGTTTTTCACCGGGATAAGATTAAAAGTAAAGGATACCACCACGCCAAAGTTACCGCCGCCTCCTCTGAGTGCCCAAAACAAATCCGGATGGGCAG
>NZ_JBGTHY010000046.1:0-4199 GCF_041745955.1 Pricia sp. | reverse complement strand
CGGCGTCGGTCGTGATGGAACGCCTCGGCATCGGCGACTTGACCGATCGCCACATCCTGGAACTGTCCGGCGGTCAGCGGCAGCGGGTCTTCATTGCCCGAGCGCTGCTCGGTGAGCCCGATCTGCTCGTGCTCGAGATACGGATGGGAGCGTACATCAGTTGCTTTCTGAACCGGAAGTCCAGATGCCCAATGGAATCGTGGTTTCCCCAGATCAAGAAACCCTGTATTTGATCGAGGCCCATCCCGATGCGGATCGTGCCCGAAAAATTCTTGCTTTTGACCTGCACGAAGACGGTTCCATCTCCAATTCCCGTACGCTTTTTGATTTTTATCCGGGAAGAAGTGGCGATGGCATGTGTATAGATGTTAAAGGAAACCTGTATGTGGCCGCAGGCCTGCATGCGGAACGTGGAACTTCGGAAGCCCTTGATACGCGTCCCGGTATTCATGTCATTTCCCCGGACGGAAAACTTTTGGCCTATGCCAAGACCCCGGAAGGTACGGTTACCAATTGTACGTTCGGCGGTAAAGACCTAAAAACCTTATACGTCACCGACGGCGCCTACCTTTTGAGCATTCGAACAAAAATACCCGGTAAAACATCTTATATGCCTGAAAGATAATATTAGAAATGGCACCCAAAAATAGCTGAAAATACCCATGGTTAAATTCAATATGCACTTAATGGCCCATAGCCCCTTTGAAAAAATGTCAATTTGGAAAGGTTGTCTATCCTTACTCGTTTTGTGCCTGTTTATGGTAAGTTGTACTGAGTCTTCATCCGATACTTCGAAGGCGAATACCGATTGGCCGGTCTATGGCGGAAACCTTGCCGGAAACCGTTATTCTCCCTTGGACGAAATCACCAAGGACAATGTAAATACATTGGAAATTAGTTGGATTTATGATGCACGATCTACATCTGAACCAGAGGAAAGGCTAAATAAGATAGAATGCCACCCCTTAATGATAAACGGAATACTCTATGGTGCCGGCACAAAATCACAGCTTTTCGCTTTGGATGCGGCAACAGGAAAGGAGCTTTGGAAGTTTACACCTCCAAACAGAAGCACCAATAGGGGGCTGAACTACTGGCAAGATGAAAATGGTGGTACCAAACGCATTCTTTATGTTGCAGGACCGGATCTGTACGCGATAGATGCCGAAACGGGCAAACCTATAAAAACTTTTGGGGAAAATGGAAAGGTAGACTTTCATGTGGGATTGGAAAACGATAGGTTTGATGTTCGGAAGTATTCCATTACAGCCACCAGTCCGGGGGTCATATACGAAAATGTTCTGGTAATGGGCTCAACCGTTTCAGAACGCGGCGATGGCCTGCCGGGCAGTATCCGGGGTTTCGACGTACGAACAGGCAAGCTTTTATGGGTTTTCAACACCGTTCCCCTACCTGGGGAATATGGCTATGATACTTGGCCCGAGGATGCGTACAAGAAAATAGGGGGAGCCAATAATTGGGCCGGAATGGTCCTAGACGAAAAAAGAGCTACGGTCTACCTTGGCACCGGATCACCATCATTCGATTTCTACGGGGGCGACCGCAAGGGCAAAAACCTGTTCGCAAATTGTATTTTAGCGCTTGACGCCATCACCGGCGAATTGAATTGGCATTACCAAGTGATCCACCATGACCTATGGGATTTGGATATAGCTTGCCCGCCAAACTTGCTGACCATAGAGCACAACGGAAAAAACGTGGATGTGTTGGTACAGACTACGAAGGAAGGATTAGTGTACGTTCTAAATCGAGATACGGGGGAATCCGTTTTCCCCGTCGAAGACAGGCCGGTGCCCCTTGTTGGTTTACCCGGGGAACATCCCTTTCCTACACAGAAATTCCCGCTAAAGCCAGAACCTTTGGTGACCAGACAGATTCTTACCGAGGCCGATTTACCCGATTCCCTACTCTTTCCGGAATCCTACAAGAAGTTGAAAAAACAATTCTTAAGTTCCCGACACGGTTCAAAATACATTCCTCACAGCAAGGAAGGTTTCTGGTATATCGGTACAGGTGGCGGGGCCAATTGGGGCGGTAATGCAACGGATCCCGACGGCGTTCTCTATCAAAATGTGAATGAAGTGCCCACTAATATTCAATTGGCCAATGTGTCGGAAAAGTTAAAGGAGAGTGTATCTTATGGCAATACCTTATATATTAACAATTGTGCCGCTTGCCATGGGATAGATCGAAAAGGTAACAGTGCAGATATACCTGCCCTTTTGGATTTCGGTGACAGGCTAACGAAATCCAGTTTTGAAGATATCCTGAAAAATGGAAGTGGACGTATGCCCTCTTTCCGACATCTGCCAAAGGAAGACCGGGACGCCATTTCAACGTATGTCTTTGATCGTGATAAACAAGCGGTTCCAGTAGATGACGTACATGCTTCTAGTGATCAAAAACTAACAACGGTACAAGGCCATGACTTTCCCTATGTCCCCATATACACCCCGGTCGTTTACACCAAGGTTTATGATGACCAAGGCTATCCTGGAATCAAACCCCCATGGGGAACCCTTAATGCCTTGGACTTGAATACAGGAGAATATCTCTGGAGAGTGCCCTTAGGGGAATATGAGGAATTGACAAAAAGAGGAATTCCCGTTACAGGCACCCCAAATCTTGGCGGGCCCATCGTAACCGCAGGGGGGCTCGTTTTTATCGGTGCTACCCAAGATGCCAAGATAAGGGCATTTGACAAAAAAACCGGCGAAATGATCTGGGAGCATCCTTTACCGGGAAATGGCAAGGCGACCCCCATTACCTATGAGATCGACGGAAAACAATTTGTTGTGATCGCAACAAGTGATTCCAATAATAGGGTTCAAGGGATCAAAAAGGAAAAAGGAGGGATGTACGTGGCGTTTTCATTACCTTGAAAAAGACCTCTTGTTAAAGAGAATATATGGCCAGCGGCCGAGAACGGAAGGGTCCGGCCACAGCTACCTTCCACACCTTGCAGTATTGCCCGTGTTATACCTTAGTTCAACCGCTTTATGATTGATTTCTAAATCAGCTTCATTTTCTTAGGGAGGGGACTTACGAAAGAATCAAATTATCATAGATACTCCAAAATATGGCCTATATTTACGATGATTTCTAGGAAAAATTTTACTGTGCTAGATAAAAATCAGTTAGGCCTGACATTGAAAATCCTGCATTAATGAAAAAGCTGAGGCCCAAAAAAACGTTAAAGCTTGCGGAGCAACTTCACGAACAACTTTTAGATTGGATTATTTCAGGCACCCTTAAAGAGGGGGATAAAATTCCTTCCGAGAGCGAACTGTGTAAATCCTTTTCTGTTTCACGGCCCATTGTCCGCGAGGCCTTGAGGAAATTACAATTGGAAGAACTGGTGAAAACCAAAAAAGGTATTGGCACCTTTGTTCTTCACAGCTCTTTGGGCAATTTAAAACCATTTGCTTCCGCAAACGACATTGCCGCTATATTACAAAGCCACGAAGCCCGTATGGCTTTGGAGACCGAAGCTTCCGCACTGGCCGCAATCCGCCGAACCACCGTACAATTAAAATTTATTAAGGATGCCTTCCAAAATATGCAAAATGATTTCAATGAATCAAATTTATCCGTTCCCTCGGATTTTGAATTTCATATAGGCATTGCACGAGCAACCAACAATGAGATTTTTGTAACATTGCTAGAGAACCTTCACTTCGGATTGAGAAAAATAATGACCATAACACAAAGTTTCTCATGGGAAAATGTTAGAAATCAAAAACAGCCTGATCGCATACAGCAAGTCCTTAAAGAACATCAAAATATTTTAAATGCCATTGAAGTTCAGGACCCGGAAGCCGCTCGAATTGCAATGCGCTATCATATTTCCAAAGTAAAACAAAGACTTATAAACATACAATCAGATAAAACCAGAGGTGATGGGCTTAAAATAAAAGGACACTCAAATTAAATCCAGATTACACTTATTGCAATTCTTTTTTCTTTTTCCATTTTTCAAAATCCAATTTCACGTCGTCTGAAGTAAGGGGGTACAACCCAATGATCGAACTTCCCTCGTCAACCTTTTCTACTACATACAGCTCATACAATTCCATTTTTTTAGCTTCATCGGCCACTTGGTCTGCTAAATGTGCCGGAATTACCATGACCCCATCATCGTCACCCACGATAACATCCCCGGGAAATACCGCCACGTC
>NZ_JBGTHY010000045.1:0-4876 GCF_041745955.1 Pricia sp. | reverse complement strand
CTAATAGGGACCTGAAATGGGAAACCAGCACCCAATGGGACATTGGTATCGACGGTGCGTTTATGGGCGGAAAATTGAACATGACCGCAGATTATTACCATAAGACGACCGAAGACGTTTTAATAGGGCTTCCGGTACCCTATGTTTCAGGTTTCTTTCTACCTGTGGACGCAAATATTGGGGAAATCGAAAATTCGGGTATTGAATTTTCCGTGAACTATGCTGACGAAATAGGCGATTTCAAATACAATATTGGAGCCAATATCACTACTGTAAAAAACGAAGTGACCGATTTGGGGCAGATATCCCAAATCATTACTGGACTTGGTGGACCTGATACTCATAGAACTATAGTCGGTGAGAGTTTGGGCCATTTCTACGGCTATAAGACAGATGGTCTATATCAGAACGAAGCCGAGGTAGCCGCCGCGGTACCCGACGTTAGCGGCACCCCCTCCCCAGGTGATATTCGGTTTGTGGATGTCAATGGAGATGGTACAGTCGACGCGAACGACCGAACCTATTTAGGCAGTCCTTTCCCCGGGTTTTTCTACGGTTTTAATTTTCAGGGAGAATATAATGGTTTGGATTTCTCGGTAAACCTTCGAGGTGTTGGCGATCAGCAGGTCTACAATCAGGCACGTACTAGCTTGGAGAGCCTCACAGGAAACAATAATTTCAGTACTCAAGTGTTTGACCGGTGGACAGGTGAAGGAACAACCAATTCGAGTTCCAATCCGCGATTGACCAGAACCGACCCCAACGGCAATACGCGTTTTTCCGATCGTTGGATTGAAGATGCTGGGTATCTCCGTATTCAAAACATACAAATAGGATATAGCCTTCCACCGGAAAAATTGACGAGCTGGACAAATGGCTTTGTGTCCAGAATGCGTTTTTATGTTGGTGCCCAAAATTTGGCCACCTTTACCAAGTATTCAGGTTTTGACCCTGAGGTAGGTCGGACCCAAAGTTTCCAAAAGGGAGATTTTACATTGGCCAGCGGCCAAGATGCCGGTGCCTCCCCTTTACCTAGAATCATTCAGTTGGGTTGGTCCGCAACCTTCAATTAAAAAATTTAGCAGTACTTCAATATAAAATATGGCATTATGAAAAAATATATAATTCTTATTGGTATTTTCTTCGTGTTCTCGTGCGGGGAAAAAGAACTAGATCTTTTGCCCCTAGATAGGGTGACTTCGGACACCTTTTATAAGACTCGGGGTGATTTCGACAGTGCATTATTTGCATCGTATTCCTCCATACAGGATTTTTGGGGCATCAGTGCCGAAACTTTGGGGGAAAACGGTGAATATTGGAAAATCTCAGTTGTTATTACCGATGATGCTGCTGCGGATACGGAGGTATCAGATGGAGTTTCACAGGATATAGACTTACTACAAATACGTGCAAGCGATGTACCCTATGGAGCGGTATATTCCCAAATTTACGAAGGGATTTACCGTGCCAATATAGTTCTGAGCAACTTGGATAACGAAAACGAGTTGTCGGAAGCTGATAAAACCATACTGGAAGCGGAAGCCAAATTTTTAAGAGGTTGGTTTCATTTTCAGGCCCTAAAGCTTTTCGGCACCCCCCCTTTGGCCTTGGAGGTAAAAACCGACCTTACTGACCTTGCCCTGCCCAATGCCAGCCAAGATGAACTATACGCTTCTATACTCGACGACCTCACAATTGCTGCAGCTGGTTTACCCGAAGATTGGGGCAGCGCCGACCGCGGAAGGGCCACGGCTTGGGCGGCCAAATCCTATCTAGGAAAAGTTAACGTATGGAAAAAAGATTGGCCGGCCGCCATAACGGCGTTTGAAGACGTAGTGCAGAACGGCCCCTACATGCTTATGCCGGATTATGCCGATAATTTCAATTATGATATGGAAAACAATATGGAGTCCATTTTCGAGATTCAGTTCGGCGGGCCTTTTTCCGATGATAACATTTGGGTCTTCGACGATACGCATTCCGAAAATTTCAAGGCCTCACAGGGTTCCACCAGAAGTTATCATTGGGGAGCGGCCAACGGTGCCCCTGGGGGTAAACGCGGCTGGTTCATACCTTCCCAGAATTTGATTGCCGCCTTTGAACCCGGGGATGTCAGGGCCAATGAAACTTATTACCAAGACGGTGATATGTATTATGTCTGGTCGAACCAAATGACCCAGGAATTGCCGTACGACCCCGAATGGTCCTCCAATGGGCTGAGCGGAAAAAAATATCTTGGCGAGCATAATGCAGTCGGTGCCAACCGTTCACCAAACGAGGCGGCGGATTTTAACAACGAGCGTTGGTTCAGGTTTGGGGAGCTCAAATTGTTATACGCCGAGGCCCTAATAGAAGGGGGAGGCGATCAGGCCATAGCCAAACAACAGATCGATGATATAAGGGTAAGGGCGGGACTACCCATTTTGGCGGTCGATAGAGATCTTACCGAGGCCATGCGACAGGAAAAAAGGATGGAATTGGCATTTGAACCTCATAGATGGTTCGATATTACGCGTTGGGGCATCGGTTCCGAAATCTTTGGTGCCGCCTGGAGCGAGCATTATAATATATTTCCTTTCCCTTTGACCGAAATTGACCGTTCCGACGGTTTATTGAAGCAAAATCCGATGTATTAGATTTCAGAGTAAACAAAATGTTTCCTTTTTAAAGACGATAGGGAATCCAATCCATTTTTTAGGTTGGATTCCTTTATTTATGGGATAATTGTAAATTTGTTATCCATGTTACATCCTCCGGCGATCAAGCGATATATCCATTATTTCTATTGCTGTCTACTAATGGCGACTGCGTCATGTAGGGATAGTTCCAATACCTTTTTCGAAGAACATTCCCCAAAAGATTCAGGAATCGATTTCAACAACGCCCTCAACCTTGATGGCGGTCTCTCCGTACTTGATTTCGAATATATGTACAACGGTGCCGGTGTCGCTGTAGCCGATTTTGATCTAGACGGTTTAGAGGACATCTATTTTACAGGGAACATGGTCAGCAACCGACTCTACCGAAATTTAGGTGATTTTAAATTCGGGGATATTACTGAATCGGCTAAAGTGAGTTCCGCAAATTGGTCGAACGGCGTTTCTATTGTAGACATCAACCAAGATGGCTATCCCGACATTTATGTCAGTCGTGGCGGTCCTCGAGGCACGAAGGGTAAGGACATTGCCAACCTTTTGTTCGTCAACCAATGCGTGAAAAAGGGCAAATTGTCCTTTTCCGAAGAAGCCGAGAAATGGGGTTTGGCCGATGAAAGCTATTCCATACAAGCCGCTTTTTTCGATTATGATGGGGATGATGATCTCGACATGTACCTCTTGAACAATGCCCTGGTCGATTTTAACCGCAACACCTCTCGTCCCAAGGACCTGAGCGGAAAAGCTCTTTCAGTTGACAAGCTTTATAGGAATAGTGGTAACGGAACGTTTGAAGATGTTTCAGGTTCAGCGGGCATGGTCAGTGAGGGCTTTGGCCTTGGTGTCCAGATCTGTGACATGAACACTGATGGTTGGCCGGACGTTTATGTTTCCAACGATTTTCTGACGGACGATTTTCTTTACATCAACCAAAAGGATGGTACTTTCAAGAACAAAATTACCGATTACATGCGGCATCTGACCTTCAACGGGATGGGCAACAACATCGCTGACATCAACAATGACGGCAATATGGACGTCGTGGTGCTGGATATGCTACCCCCCGACAATAAACGCCGCAAGCTGACCATGACGGGCAATACCTACGATCAGTTCGAGAAAAGGCTTTCCGACGGATATCAGCCCCAATACATTAGAAATACTTTACAACTAAACAACGGCGACGGCTCGTTCAGCGAAATCGGGCAAATGATGGGTATATCAGCCACGGAATGGAGTTGGAGTCCACTTGTGGCGGACTTCGACCAAGACGGGAACAACGACCTATTTATTACCAACGGCTATCGACAAGATATTACCAACCTTGATTTTATGGACTATGGCAACCATGAACTGATGATGGGTACCGAAGAGGCCAACCGAAAAAAAAGACTGGATGCATTGAACGAACTGCCCGGAATTAAACTCCACAATTTCTTGTACAAAAACCAGGGTAATCTTAAATTCAAGGATATCACTGACGAAGCAGGGCTATCAAAACCCACCTACTCCAACGGCGCGGCCTATGCCGACCTTGACAATGACGGTGACCTCGATCTGGTTATCAACAATATCGACGACCCCGCCGGCCTGTATGAAAATCGAACGGTTACCGATTCGACCAAAGCTTATCTCAGGTTCCGTTTCGAGGGCAAGGCGCCCAACCTTCAAGGTTTGGGTAGCCAGATAACAATCTTTTATAAAAAACAGCTACAAAAACAATACTTTACACCATATCGAGGCTACCTTTCTACGGTGGAACAGGCTCTACATTTCGGTCTGGGCAAGGTCTCCGAAATCGATAGTGCAAAAGTCGTTTGGCCGGACGGAAAAGTACAGCATCTCGGAAGACTGAAAGTGAACCAAGAAATTGTGCTGCAATATAGCGAAGCTCAAAAGTCCACAGTACAAAGTGATTCTCCACAAACACTACAGCTAATCGCAAAAGAAGATAGCATCGGATTGAATTTCAAACACATCGAAAATAGATTTGTGGATTACACGATCCAGCCGCTTTTACCGCACATGCATTCCCGCAACGGTCCTGGGCTTTCGGTAGCCGATATCAACGACGATGGACTTGAAGATGTTTTTGCGGGTGGGGCCCTAGATCAATCGGCATCCTTCATGATCCAAAAACCGGACGGAACTTTCGAGGCATCTCCCCTAACCGGAACAAACCATGAGGATATGGCTTCCCTCTTTTTCGATGCGGACAATGA
>NZ_JBGTHY010000044.1:0-4151 GCF_041745955.1 Pricia sp. | reverse complement strand
CGTCACCCGACAAGGTGCCTGCCGCCGTAATGGGAAAGGACAGCCTGCTGCGGTTTTATCCGAAGTCGAAGGGGAGAAGATAATTTTTCAACTATTCGCCTGATTTCCTCCTTTATTTCTACGAAAAGGCTTGAGACCCTACGAATCGTTCAAATTAGAAGCCCGAGCCCTCCTTGAATTGGAACAAGTTTTGTAATTTTGCAGCTTAGTTTTTTTAATGGGTCCAGAAATAAAGAAAATAGGGGTTTTGACTTCCGGTGGCGATTCCCCAGGCATGAATGCGGCCATTCGATCTGTCGTTCGTACCTGTGCTTATATGAAGGTCGATTGTGTAGGTATCTATAGGGGGTATCAAGGTATGATCGAGGGCGATTTCAAACCTATGGATGCCAGAAGCGTCAACAACATCATTAATAAGGGGGGTACGATATTGAAGTCCGCCCGATGTGACGAGTTCCGGACGCCCGAAGGCCGTAAGATGGCCTATGATCAGCTACGTGCCGAAGGTATCGATGCTTTTGTGGTCATCGGGGGCGATGGTAGCTTTCATGGTGCAATGAAGTTCAACGAAGAATACCACTTTCCGATCATTGGCATACCGGGCACGATCGATAACGATATTTTCGGTACGTCGAACACGGTGGGTTTTGACACTGCGATGAACACGGTGGTCGACGTAATCGATAAGATCAGGGATACCGCAAGTTCGCACAATCGACTGTTCTTTGTAGAGGTGATGGGCCGTGATGTCGGGCATATTGCGCTGAACGCAGGCGTAGGTGCCGGTGCCGAGGAGATATTGATTCCCGAGGAAAATAGGGGCCTGGAACGTTTGTTGGAATCTTTGAAGCGCAGTAAGAAATCCGGAAAATCATCGAGTATCGTGGTGGTTGCCGAAGGGGACAAGATAGGCAAGAGTGTTTTCGAGCTCAAGGAATATGTTGAAGAACACCTACCTATATATGATGTCCGTGTTTCCGTATTGGGCCACATGCAGAGGGGCGGCGCACCTTCGTGCTATGATCGGGTACTGGCCAGTAGAATGGGGGTAAAGGCCGTTGAGAGCCTTTTGGAAGGGCAGACCAATTTTATGGTCGGCGTTCAGAACAACAAGATTGTTTTGACCCCGATCAGCAAGGCCATAAAGGGACATACGAAAATAGACAAAGAACTTTTACGGGTCTCGGAAATTATGACCACATAACCTCAGCATTCTTTGGTAAAAAACGGGTGATCCCCGAAGATTTTGTGGACTTGGTTCCTTACCGGACACCTATATGAAAAAAAACTTAAATTTTAATCCTAAAAACAGAAACATATGTCAGATTTAAAAATAGGAATTAACGGATTTGGACGCATCGGAAGATTGGTCTTTCGCGAGACGGTCAGAAGAAAAGGTGTCGATGTAGTCGCTATCAACGATCTTTTGGAAGTCGAGCACTTGGCCTACCTTTTAAAATACGATTCCGTTCACGGTCATTTCGACGGAACGGTAGAAGTAAAGGACGGACACCTGGTCGTAAACGGTAAGACGGTCAGGATTACCGCGGAAAGAGAGCCTAAAAATATCAAATGGGATGCCGTAGGTGTCGAGATCGTTGCCGAGTGTACCGGAATTTTCAAAACGCTGGATATGGCGCAGAAACATATCGATGGCGGCGCCAAAAAAGTAGTGATTTCCGCTCCTTCGCCCGACGCCCCTATGTTTGTTATGGGCGTTAACCATAAAGAGGTGAAGGCATCCGATACCATCGTATCCAACGCGTCGTGTACCACAAACTGTTTGGCGCCTATGGCCAAGGTACTGCACGATAGTTTCGGTATCGAAGAAGCCTTGATGACGACCGTTCACGCTACGACCGCTACACAAATGACCGTAGATGGCCCGTCCTCAAAAGATTGGAGAGGCGGCCGAAGTGCCTTGTTGAATATCATACCGGCTTCTACGGGCGCCGCCAAAGCGGTTACCAAAGTAATTCCGGCCTTGGAAGGAAAACTAACGGGAATGGCGTTCAGGGTACCGACCGCCGATGTTTCCGTTGTGGATCTTACCGTGCGTTTGGAAAAGGAAACCTCGTACGAGGAAATCAAAAAGGCTTTTAAAACGGCCTCCGAAGGAGAGTTGAAGGGTATTTTGGGATATACTGAAGAAGAGGTGGTCTCCCAAGATTTCGTTAGCGATCCCCGAACCAGTATTTTCGATGCCGGAGCAGGAATGGAGCTGAATCCGAGATTCTTCAAACTGATATGCTGGTACGATAACGAAGCCGGATTCTCCAACAAAATGGTAGATTTGGCGCAGCACGTGGCAAGTTTGTAACTTTTAAGCTATTTTTTTAATGGAATCCTGAGATTAGGCAAAATTTTGCTTATTTTAAGGATTCTTTTTGTTGGTATTGCAACTTGTAAAATAATTTTTATTTTTTACGGAGTACAACTTTTAGAGCCGGTCCTTTCAGGGATTTTTTGTTAAGTTTTACCGTTTAGAGATTTTTTAAACATACTCTTGATACCTATCATTTCATTACGTTTGGTAAGGTTTTTGGAATTTGGAATTTGGTGCTTGAAATTTTAACAACACAACTTATGATATTAATAGTAGACAGCGGGGCAACAAAATCCGATTGGATTGCCTTGGACAAGAAAGGAAACCAGTTGTTTATCACCCAAACGCTCGGTTTGAGTCCCGAAGTCCTGACGCGAAACGTCATCGAAGACCGATTGGCCAACAATTTTGAACTCTCGAAGAACAAGGAAGAGGTGTCGCAGTTGCATTTTTACGGAGCGGGCTGCGGAACCGATCGCATGAAAGCGTTCCTGACCGAAATTTTTAAGGATTTTTTCCCGAATGCCAAAGCCGATGTCAAGGAAGACACCTTTGCGGCCATTTTTGCAACGACCAAGGTAGGCCATCAAGGTATTGTCTGTATTTTGGGCACGGGCTCAAACTGTAGTTATTACGATGGTGAACGATTACATCAAAAAGTCACTTCTTTGGGATATATCCCCATGGATGACGGAAGCGGTAATTTCTTCGGAAGAAAATTGATACGGGACTATTATTTCAACAAGATGCCGCATGATTTGGCCGAAAAGTTCGCCGAGGGCTACAATCTAGAGGCCGATGTAATTAAGGAGAACCTTTATAAGCAGCCCAATCCGAATACGTATTTGGCCACTTTCGCCCGCTTTCTTGTGGAGAACAAAGACCACCCGTATTCAAAGGGCGTAATCGATAAGGGCTTTCAGCAGTTCATCAACAACTACATCATGCAATTCGATCTGGCCACCAAGGTGCCCATCAATTTCGTCGGTAGCATTGCCCATTACCTTCGCCAAGAATTGACCGCCGTTCTAGAGCGCAATGACCTAATAGTGGGGGTCATCCGCCAAAGACCCATTGAGGGCTTAATGGAGTTTCATCGGGAGACGCTGTAATCAAGTCAAGTACAAAATTCAAATTCAAGAAAAAGATACCATTGTAGTGCTCATGGTTTAAGGTTTAATTGCTACTTCGTAGCAGTTCAATGTATTTCTTTTTTCTTTGAACCTTGAATCTGCCGAAGGCAGAATTGAACCTTAAACCCTTACCGCCGCGAGCGCGATTGCTGGCTTCGGTTCTCCCATTTCAGATCACTGAGCAGGGAGCTTTTTATTCCGATAAAAAAGTACCAGCGGGAGTAGGTGCCGAAGGGCGTCCAGTTGAAGTTCATACGGAAGCTTTTTAGGTCGCGTTCGAACCGGAGCTGTGTCAGGGTGAATCCCTTGTTCTTGAAATCATAGCCCGATGAGCCGCCGACCTTCCACCGGGGTGAGAGTTCGACATCTCCCGAAAACATGAGGGAATGGCTGCTGAATTCGTTCTGTCGTGCGGAATTGAAGTAGCTGGCGGAGTAGGCCAGTCGAAAATTCCAGGGGATTTTTGTGGCGTATGGTGGATTTTCAACATCTTCGTCCTCATCTTCCCCATACTCGTCATCGATCAATCGGTTGTCGTAATTGTCGGCACGTCCGAAAAGGTCATCGTCGCGGCCGCCACTTTGGGCCACATAGTCGTAGGCACCTGGCTCATCTTCTTCCTCCTCCTCTTCCTGCTTTTTACCAAAAGTTTCGCTATCGATGGAATATCCGATATTGATATTGGCGGCCGT